>CBDTWX010000016.1:0-22892 GCA_965364305.1 uncultured Thermoanaerobaculia bacterium | reverse complement strand
GATGACCGTGCGTTTGAGGTGGCGGTATCTCCCCCGCCTCGCTCCCCCCATTTCAGCTTGCGGTGCAGAACCTGGAAGTAGGTGCGATCGCGATCGGTGACCAAGTGGACGGCATCCTGGCAGCGCCGAATTTTCACCAGATGGTCGGTGCTGATCGGGAACCCCTGTTGTCCATCGAGGGTCAGCCAGACCTCTTCGGAATGGCTCTCGAGCCGAACCTCGACCTGGGCGTCGAGCGACAGCACGATCGGGCGGTTGGTGAGCGCATGCGGACAAATCGGGGTCACCACGATCGCCTCGAGGGTCGGGTAGAGGATCGGCCCGCCGGCCGACAAATTGTAGGCGGTGGATCCGGTCGGTGTGGCGATGATCAGGCCATCGGCCTTGAAACGGCTCACGAACGAGCCGTTGACGTGCACCGACAACACCAGGATGCGGGCAAGGGCGGACTTGTTGACCACTGCGTCGTTGAGCACACAGTAGTTGATGGCCTCTCCGCCCGGGGTCTCGACCGTGACCTTCAGGCGCTCCCGGCGGACCGTTTTCGCCTTCCCGTCAAGGATCGAGTGGAGCATCGGAAGGAGGTTCTCCGCCGGATGTTCGGTGAGAAAACCGAGGGTCCCCATGTTGATCCCGAGGATTGGCGTTCCGCCAACCTCGCCGTGGGTCACCGAAAGAAGGGTGCCGTCACCTCCGAGAACGACGATCAGCTCGACGAGCCCGGGGAGATCCTTGCGCTCCACGTCGTCGGTGCCGTCGAGCACCCGGGCCGATTCTCGGTCGATCACCGCTTCGAGTCCGAGGCGCTCGAGCTCGGCCAGGAGCTGTTTTCCGACCTCGGCCGCCTCGGGGCTCGTGGTTTTGAGCACCACTCCAACTCGATGAATGGGAGTTTGCGTCATCACGGCCCATTCTACGGCAAACCGGTGGATTCTCCCGCCAACCTCGTTTTCCTGGGTGAAGGTCGACTGGCACCACAAGATGTGGTGGAGATGAGTCTCAGAACCACAACATCTAGTGGTCCTCGCAATCTCCGCTCGGAGGGGCGCGAATTCTGCCCGATCAGAACGTATCTATTTGAGACCCAAACCCTTGACATGCTGATCGCGGCGGATCATCATGGGGTGGTCAGAAGTGGTCCAATTAGGCCCGAAGTGGATTATGATATCCCCGATTGGCTCACTTCTTTGCCTGAGGGGGCAGCGTGGAGCGTTTCCGAGGTGGATTCCCGGCGACTATTGACGCCAAAGGGCGCGTCAAGCTGCCGGCTCGTCTGCGCGAGCAGCTCGATGCCGGCTTCGGACGCGAGGTCTACGTTTGCTCCTTCTTCCCTCATGAGCTTCGATTGTACCCGCTCCCGGTCTGGCAGAGCGTTGAAGAGCAGTTGCTCAAAAAACCGGCCATGAAGCCGGCCGTGCTCAAGCTCGTCGAGCGGGTCAACTATGGCCGGCTCATCGAGATGGACGACCAGGGCCGAATCCTCGTACCCGCATTACTGCGAGAGATGGTCGATGTGGAGGGAGAGGTCGTCGTCTCCGGCCGGATCAACCATCTCGCGGTCACCAACCGCTCGCGTGCGGCCGCCTTCCTCAAGGAGGCCTCGCTGAGCGATGAGGAGCTTGAAGAGCTCGCACAGCTGGAGCTGTGATGGAGGAAGGGAGTGGCCTCCATCCACCTACCGGTCCTCACCGAGCGGGTTGTCGAGCTGCTGGCACCTGCAGCCCCCGGTCTCCTCTTCGATGCCACGGTCGGGCTGGGAGGGCATGCCGAGGCCCTGCTTCAGGCGGAGACGGGCTTTCGGCTGGTCGGTCTGGACCGTGATCCACGCGCTCTCGCCCGCGCCGAGGAGCGGCTGCGGGTCTTCGAGGGACGAGTGCGGCTGGTGGAAGGGACATTCGATCAACTGCCATCGCTCGTCGAAGAGCTCGGGATGGAACCACCTGCCGCGGTGCTTGCCGATCTTGGATGTTCTTCGTTTCAGATCGACGATCCGGAACGAGGCTTTTCCTTTCAAACGGACGGGCCCCTCGATATGCGGATGGGTACGAATGGACCAACAGCCGCAGAGCTCCTCGAACGAGCGGACCGGGAGGAGCTTGTGAGCATCCTCCGCGACTACGGGGAGGAGCGACGAGCGGCGGCAATAGCCCGAGCTATCGTTCGGCGCCGCGAGGAATCACCCCTGCGGACCACCGGTCAACTGAGCCGCCTGGTGCGAGGTGTCATCGGCGACCGCGGCGCCCGCATCGACCCGGCGACCCGCACCTTTCAGGCCCTTCGAATCGCGGTCAACGACGAGCTCGGGCAGCTCGAGCGTTTTCTCGAACCGGCCATCAGAGCGCTCCGCCCGGGGGGCAGGATCGCCGTGATCTCGTTTCACTCGCTCGAGGACCGAATCGTCAAACACACGTTTCGCCGCTTGACGGGCCGATGCACCTGCCCACCGGATCTCCCGATATGTAGGTGCAACCCGCAGCGCGTGGTCAAGGTGCTGACAACCTCTCCAGAACGTCCTGATGAGAACGAGGTGGCAGGCAACCCCCGTGCGCGTTCCGCTCGGCTGCGGGTGGCCGAGCGATGCGAGGACGGGTGATGATGGACCTTCAGGGTCTTGGGCCCTCGAACCGTTATTTGATCCCGCAGCGGGATCGACGCTGGCCGCAGGTCCTGAGCTTGCTGTTGCTGGTGTCCGGGTTGGTAGTCCTGGCTCTTGGGCTGGTCGGTTGGCCCAGGCTCAGGAGCACTTCTCTCCACTACGAGCTGATTCGGCTCCGGGAGCAGGTCAGCGAGCTGGAGCAACGTGAGCGCCGGCTTGTCCTCCAGCTCGAGGCCGAACGCAGTCCCCAACGGTTGGCCCGGCGCGCCCGGGATCTCGGACTTGTGCCGGCGGCGCCGGCAGGTCTCCCGGCGCCCTCCGCGACCGAGGTGCCGCGGTGAATCGACGGCGTCTTCTCGTGGTCGCTGCGGCGCTGATCTTCGGTGCTTTTTTGGTGGTTGTGCGCTCCATCCAGGTCACGGTTGTCGACCACGCTGAATGGCGACGCCTCGCCCTTCGCCAACAGCAAGATGTGATCGAGGTTCCCGGTCCGCGTGGAGCGATCCGCACCGCCGACGGGTATGTCCTGGCGACATCGGTAGGCCGGGTCGCGATCCAGGTGGACACGGCGCGGCTCGTCTACCCGGAAATCTTCGTCCGTGCCGCGGCCCCGCTGCTCGGTTCTTCAGAAGAGGAAATCGAGAGGCGGCTTGGTCGTCGCTCGCGGTCGGTATGGATCGCCCAACGCGTACCCCGTGAAGCGGCTGAAGAAGTGCGGCGGCTGGCACCTCAAGCGGTGGTGCTCGTACCGGATTTCGCCCGAATCTATCCTCAGGGATCGCTGGCCGCCCCGGTCGTCGGCTTTGTCGGTCGTGAGGAGCTCCACACCGTCGGCCGAGCGGGTTTCGAACATCATTTCGACGCGTATCTTGCGGGCGAAGCGGAGCAATACCTCACGATCAACGACGCCGTTCGGCGCAAGGTGCGGCTCGAGAGATTGCACCGCGGGCGCGCCGGATACGACCTTGATCTGACGCTCAATGCGAGGCTCCAGGCGCGGTGTGAAATGATCCTCACGAAGGCGATTTCCCGCTACCACGCCCGTGGGGCGTCTGCGATCGTTGCAGAGGCGCGAACTGGCGTCATCCTCGCCCTCGCGTCGCTTCCGTCGTTCGATCCAGCGCAGCCCGGCGCGGTGCCTCCCGAAAATTGGCGATTGCGCCCGGTGCAGGATGCCTACGAGCCGGGTTCAACGGTGAAACCGATGGTCGCCGCGGTCGCGCTGTCGGACCGTCTGGTGCGCCCTGGCGAGCGATTCGACTGTAGCAACCGTGGCACGAGGGTGGCTGGTCACTGGGTTCGCGACCATGCCGATCCTGGTTTCTACACTCTCGACGAGGTGATCGTCTTTTCTGCCAATGTCGGCATCATCGAGGTCGCCGAGCGGGTCCCCGAGGATCGCTTGTGGCTGGCATTCGACGCCTTTGGGTTCGGTCGTCGGCCGGGCATCGGGTTTCCGGCCGAGGCCAGGGGGCTGCTTCCCGCAACCAGTGCCTGGTCGAAGATGAGCCGCGCCGGTTTTGCTCTCGGTCAGGAGCTCACCGTCAGCCCGCTCCAGCTGGCCTTGGCCTACGCCGCGATCGCCAATGGGGGCTGGCTGCCGCAGCCGCAGCTCGTCATCTCCGATGGTTCAGAAAACCCGGCAGCACCGAATTCCAGGCGAATTCGGGTGTTGGATGATGCCTTGGCGCGGCGCCTCCGTGAAATGCTCGAAGATGTCGTGACGGTCGGAACCGGAGAGCTCGGAAGGGTCGCCGGTTTTCGGTCGGCGGGGAAGACCGGGACCGCCCAGCGCGCGGTCGACGGTACGTTTGACGACACCCATCACGTTTCCTGGTTTGCCGGCTTTCTTTCGATGCCCGACCCCCAGATCGTGGTCGTGGTGGCGGTCGAAGACCCGGTGAAGAACGATTTCTGGGCATCGACGGTCGCGGCGCCGATTTTCGCCGAGATCGCAGAGGCTGCCGCGACCCTGCTCGATCTCGTCCCGACGGAACCCACCGATCCACACCGGCCTTCTCGTAGCGACAACCGGAGATCGGGGGGGCGCACGTGAAGCTGAAGACCCTCCTCAAACGGTTGCCCGAAGGTTCCCTGACCGGCGACGTCAGCCGCGAGGTGAAGGGCATCACCCATGACTCGCGACTGATTCGACGTGGCAACGTCTTTGCGGCCATCCCGGGTGAGAAGGTCCACGGTGTCGAGTTCGTCGATCGGGCAGTGGCCGCCGGTGCCGCGGCCGTGCTGTCGGATCGTCGACGACCCAAACGCATCGATGTCCCCTGGATCACCGTCAAAAGGCCGCGGGCGGCCATGGCGCGGGCGGCGTGGGTCTTGGCCGGTAACCCACAGCGAAAGCTTCGTCTGATTGCCGTCACCGGCACCAACGGTAAGAGCACAACCGCCCATCTCATCAGCCACGTGCTGAACGCGGCGGGCCACCCGACCGCCTTCGTCGGTACGCTGGGCACGCGTCTTCCTGACGGCTCCCAGATCGCGAGTGAGAGGACGACCTCCGAGGCCACCGACCTAGCGCCCGTATTGCGTCGGGCGGTGAATACAGGGGTCGAGGCGGTGGCGATGGAGGTCTCATCCCACGCCCTCACCCAGGACCGCGTGGTCGGTCTCGAGTTCGAGGTCGCGGTGTGGACCAACCTTTCCCGTGACCACCTCGACTACCACGGTGACATGGAGTCCTACTTTGCGGCCAAATGTCGACTGTTCACCGACCACCTGAGCGGTGATGGCCGTCGGGTTCTTCCGGTGGACGACCCCTGGGGCGCCCGGTTACTCGATGAGCCGCGCCGCGGCGATGTGTCGTGGGGGCTCGATCGAGGCACGATCTGTGCCCGCGATGTCGTGAGTGATCTCAGCGGAAGCTCTTTCGACCTTCGTGTCGCGGAGGCGCACACCCGCGTCGAGCTGTCTCTGGTGGGGGTCCACAATTTACGGAATGCCCTCTCCGCCGCCGCCGCCGCCCATGCGTGCGGTCTCGGTATCAAGTCGATACGCCGAGGTCTCAAGCGTGCGCGACCGCTGAGCGGTCGGTTGGAACCGGTCAGCACCACGCTGCCGTTTCCGGTTTTTGTCGATTTCGCCCATACACCGGAGGGTCTGCGCGCGGTGCTCCATGGGTTGCGGCGGATATCGGACCGGCGCCTGATCGTTGTCTTCGGTGCCGGTGGAGATCGCGATCAGGGCAAGCGCGGTCCCATGGGCTATGCCGTCGGTGAGCTCGCGGATCTGCCGATTGTCACCTCGGATAACCCGCGCTCGGAGGATCCCGCAGAGATTGCGGAAGCGGTGGCCGCCGGCGTGCGTGCAGCTGGTGCTGAACCCGTGATCGAGCTCGATCGAAGCGAGGCGATCGGTCTCGCCCTCGCGAGGGCGGACGAACGGTCGTTGGTGCTGGTTGCCGGAAAGGGGCACGAGGCTTATCAGATTGTCGGCGAGACCAAGATCCCGTTCTCGGACCAGAAGGTGCTCCGCTCGGAAGCTCGGAGGGCGCAATGCGCATGACGACGGCCGAGATTGCGCGGGTCATCGGCGGTCGAGTCGAAGGTTCGGCTGACGTCGTTGTTCGCGGAGCCGAGGTGGACTCGCGGCGTCTGAAAAACGGTGATCTCTTCGTCGCTCTCCCGGGGGCGCGCCGCGACGGGCACGATTTCGTGGCTGGCTCGCTCGCCATCGCCACGGCGGCCCTTGTGCGGCATGACGCCGAGCTGCCGAAGCCGCCCGACGGGCGGGCGTTGGTACGTTGCGGCGACCCGCTCGATGCCTATCACGAGCTGGCGCGGCATGAGCGTCGCCGGCAGGGGTGGGATCTCGTGGCCGTCACCGGATCGGTCGGTAAGACGACAACGAAAGATTTTCTCGCTTCGTTGCTCGCACCCCATCGGCCGACGGGCGCCTCGAGAGAGAACCGCAACAACACCCTCGGTCTGCCCGCAGAACTGCTTTCGCAGGACCCCGAGATCGAGATCTTTGTGGCCGAGGCTGGAATGACCACGCCCGGCGAGCTCACCATCCTGGGTGAGATTCTCCTTCCTCAGGTGTTGCTCTACACCCGCATTGCCCCAGCACACACGGAGTTCTTTCCGAACATCGAAGGAATTGTTCGCGCCAAGGCGGAGCTTCTACCGTGGCTCGACGGAGATGGCTCGCTGGTGCTCAATGCTGACGATCCTCATCAGAAGGCGTACGCCGGTGAGACTGCGGCGCGGGTTGTCTGGTATGGCACATCTTCCGCGGACGCCTGGGTCGAAGACGTGGAGGACCGCGGATTGTTGGGAACTCGGTTTCGACTCTTCGTGGCCGATGGCGTGGTGGAGATTACGCTCGCCGTGCCAGGTTCTCATCAGGCCGAAAATCTTCTCGCAGCCGCAACCGCCGCATCGGTGTTCGGCGTCTCCGCAGAGGATGTGGCGCTCATCGCGCCCGGCCTCGAGGCGCCGGAGCACCGCGGGCGGGTTTTTGACATCGGTGACAACGTTTCGTTGGTGGACGACTCCTACAACTCATCACCGCTGGCGGTGCGGCGGCTCCTCGACCTCCTCTCAAGAGCTCCTGGCCGCCGGGTCGCAGTGCTGGGCGAGATGTACGAACTCGGCGAGCTGTCATCCGAAGCGCATCGGCAGGCCGGGGTGGAGGCTGCCGCCGCGAGCGATTTGTTGGTGGCGGTGGGTGAGGCGGACGCTGTCCGCCTGGCGGAGGCTGCGCGAGAGGCCGGGCTCGAGAATGGGTGCGTCCATCACGTGGAAGATGCCGACCGGGCGGCCGATCTGCTGCACAGAGTCCTCCGCTCTGGGGATGTCGTACTTGTGAAGGGGTCGCGCGGGGTCGGTCTCGACCGCACGGTCGCGGCCCTCGTCGGGGACGGGCGGGTCTGATGCTGTACTGGCTGCTCTACTCCCTCGGCGACACCTTCAGCGGATTCAATGTCTTTCGGTATTTGACGTTCCGAACCGGGTTGGCGATCACAACCGCATTCTTCCTCAGCCTGGTGGTAGGTCCGTGGCTGATCAACCAGTTGCGTGCCCTGCAGGTGCGTCAGGCGATTCGGCGTGAGGGCCCCGAACATCACCAGATCAAGGAGGGGACGCCGACCATGGGTGGTCTCCTCATCGTCGGCAGCTTCACCGTGGCGACGCTGCTCTGGGCGGATCTCGAGAACCCGTATGTACAGACCGTGCTGCTGGTAACCCTCGGCTTCGGAGCGATCGGCCTCGTGGACGACTGGCTCAAGGTGCGTCGCCAGCACAATCTCGGCCTGAACATCCGGCAAAAGATCGTCCTCCAGGTGCTGGTCGGACTGGTTGCGGGTCTGATGGCGAGGGCCGCGGCCCTGCCCGCGCCGCACGCCGGCAGCCTCGCTCTCCCGTTCTTCAAGGATGTGCTGATTCCCCTCGGTATTGCGTATGTTCCGTTCGTCATCCTGGTTCTCTTCTGCACATCGAATGCCGTCAATCTCACCGACGGCCTCGACGGCCTGGCCGTCGGCGCAACGGCGATCGCCGCAACCACCTACACGATATTCGTCTATGTTGCAGGACACGCGCGGATTGCGGAGTACCTGCGAATCGTGGCCGTCTCGGAGGCAGGCGAGGTGGCGATCTTCACCGGGGCCATCGCGGGTGCGGCGATCGGTTTTCTATGGTTCAACTGCCACCCGGCACAGGTGTTCATGGGTGATGTGGGCTCGTTGGCGCTTGGCGGCGGCATCGGCATCGTCGCAGTGGTCGCCAAACAGGAGCTGCTGCTTCTTCTGGTGGGGGGCCTGTTCGTGCTCGAGGCCCTGTCGGTGCTCATCCAGGTCGTTTCGTACAAGTTGAGGGGGACCAGAGTCTTTCGAATGGCGCCACTGCATCATCATTTCGAGCTTCTCGGGTGGACCGAGACCCAGGTGGTGGTGCGCTTCTGGATCATCGCGGTGGTTTTCGCCCTTGCCGGGCTGTCGACCCTGAAGCTGAGGTGATGGTGACCTACGACGCAGCTTCCCGTGTGCTGGTGGTCGGGCTCGGAGCTTCGGGTCTCGCCGCAGCTCGTCTCGCTGCCGAAGATGGCTCCGAGGTATGGGTCACCGACCTCCGTCTCGAACGGGAGATGGCCGATCAGACCCGCGATCTCCCGCGAAGCACACGGACCTTCTTCGGCGGTCATCCGGAAACCTGCCTCGAAGGTGTGAAGCTGGTCGTGGTCTCACCGGGCGTTCCGCCGCAGGCGCCCGTCGTGGCGGTCGCCCGCGAGCGGGGCCTCGAGATCAGGGCCGAGGTGGAATTCGCGTGGCTCCATCGTCCTTCCGCACCTCTGGCGGCGGTGACCGGATCCAACGGCAAGAGCACCGTGACCGAGTTGGTCGCACGGATGCTCACCAACACGGGTCTCGAGGTTGGCGCAGGCGGGAATCTCGGCACAGCCGCCTCGCAGCTCGTGCTCGACGGCGGTTGGCAGAGCTGGGTGCTCGAGATCTCGAGCTTCCAGGCCGAGATCTTGACCGAGATGCGGCCGCGCGCCGCCGTCTTTCTCAACCTGAGCCAGGATCATCTCGAGCGTCATCCTGATGTCGATGCCTATCTCGAGGCGAAACGGCGGCTTTTCGCCTTCCAGGGCCGTGGCGACGTCGCTGTTCTCAATGCCGATGACGCAGCGGTGGCAGGTACCGCGACTGCAGCTCGAAGGCGGACTTTTTCCGTCACCGGTCAGGCGGACGCCTACCTCGACGGTGAGCACCTGCTGCTCGACGGCGCACCCCTTGTCGAGGCGTCAGAGATCAAGCTTTGCGGTCTCCACAACGTGGCCAACACGCTCGCCGCGGCGCTCGCCGCGCAAGCCCTCGGAGCGACGACGGATGGGATGGTCTCGGCCATCGAGAGTTTCGAGGGTCTCGCCCATCGCCACCGCACTGTCCACATGGCGCACGGGGTTCGCTGGGTCGATGATTCCAAGGCCACCAACGTGGGAGCGGCGGTGGCCGCCCTCCGAGGTTACCCTGAAGCCTCGGTTCATTTGATCGTCGGCGGTCAAGCCAAGGGTCAAGACTTCGCCCCTCTCCTGCCAGAGATCCGGCGGGCGGTGGTCCGGCTGTACCTCATCGGTGAAGACGGACCGGTGATCGGGAAGGTCTTCAAGGGCGCGGTGCCTCTCGAGAGCTGCGGCAATCTGGCCGAGGCGGTGGGCCGTGCGAGGGACCATGCGACGGCTGGGCAGTGGGTCCTTCTGGCTCCGGCCTGTGCCTCCTTCGACCAGTTCTCGAACTATGGCGAGCGTGGCGATCACTTTGCCGATCTCGCCGGTCGCGAGGTGGTGCCATGCCCATAAGGCAGCGCTTCGATCGCCTCCTGCTCGGCGCGACGATCCTCCAGACGGCCATCGGCCTCGCCATCCTCGCCTCGGCGTCGTGGTTGATCGCCACCGAGCGCTACGGCCGGCCGGGCTCGTACTTCTTCACCTGGCAGGCTGCGACCGCAATGATCGGTCTCGGCGTGTTGGTAGTCTGCATGCATATTCGCGGCTCGCTGCTCACGGATCGGCGTTTGATCGTTGGCGCAGTGGTGGCCGGCTGGATCCTTTTGGTTGGCGCATTTTTGCAGGCCCCGGTGGCCGCCACCCACCGCTGGATCAGTATTGGCGGTATCTCGCTGCAACCTTCGGTGGTGGTGAGGTTGGCCTTGATTCTGTTGGTGGCGGTGCTCCTCGACGAAGCGCGTCGCGAACACTGGCCACGACGCCGATTGGCGACTCTAGCCGCGATCTGCGTCGCTACCGCGGTCGTGATCGGTCTGCAACCCGACCTCGGATCCGCAGCCCTCCTGCTGGTTGTGCTGGGCACGATGGCCTTTGTCTCCGGGATGCCGCTGCGCCTTCTCGCGATACCGGCGGTCACCGGCGCGGTCGCCTTGATGGTCGCAATTCTCGCTTCGCCCTATCGGTTGGCCCGCGTGCGAGCGTTCTTCGAGTCAGAGGCCGGCACTGCCGCGGGTTGGCAGAGTCACCAGAGCCTGGTGGCGATTGGGAGCGGCGGCCTGCTCGGTCGCGGCTACGGTTCGGGGCTGCAAAAGCTCTTTTTCCTACCCGAACCCCACACCGATTTCATCTTCGCGATCACGGGCGAGGAGCTCGGGCTTCTCGGTTTGCTGACCTTGCTCACTCTCGCCGGGATCATCTCTTGGCGCGGTCTCGTCATTGCCGGGCGGCTTGAAGATTCGCGGCTAGCACTGCTCGCCTTCGGCATCACCATCGCCTTTGCGGTCCAGAGTCTGGTCCACATGGTGGTGTGTCTCGATCTTCTGCCGCCAAAAGGTATTCCGCTGCCGCTGGTGAGCTATGGCAAGACCGAGATGGTGGTGACGCTGGTCTCGGTTGGTCTCCTGCTGAATCTTTCGCGCGAGGTGAAGTCGTGAGCCGGCAGGTCGTGATCGCGGGTGGCGGCACCGGGGGCCACATATTCCCGGGGCTGGCGGTAGCGCGTGAACTGCGGAGCCGTGACGTAGGGTGCCACTGGTTGGGGGCTCGTCGGGGGCTCGAGGCCGAACTGGTGCCGGAGCGCGGCTTGCCCATCACTCTTGTCGACCTCGAAGGCATGCATGCGCGGAGCCCGGCGGCCGCGGCGCGCGCGATCGCTCGATTGCCGCAGGCGGTTACGACGGCGGTCACCACCCTGTTGCGGGTCCGACCGTTGGCGGTGGTTGGCGTCGGAGGGTATGCTTCGGCCGCTGGGCTGGCGGCGGCCGGTCTGCTCGGTGTACCGGTCGTGCTCCAGGAACAAAACTCGATTCCGGGCTGGACGAACAAATTCCTCGCTCCGTTTGCCGATCTCATCTGCTGCGGCTTCGAGGATGCGGTTGAAGCATTCCCGTCGATGCCAGCCGAATGGACGGGTAACCCGGTGCGTGCCGACTTTTTCGAGGTTTCCGATCTCACACCCGGCGACCCACCGAAACTTCTGATCCTGGGCGGCAGCCAGGGCTCGCTTTTTCTCAATCGCACGTTGCCGCGTGCAATCGCTTCCCTGATGGACGATGGGCTGCAGCTCGAGATCCGCCACCAGGCCGGGGTGCGGTGGGCGGAGGTCGTGAGCACCGCGTACCAAGATCTCAAAATCGAGGCTGCGGTGACCGCCTTTCTCGCCCAACCGTGGCAGGCTCTCGCAGAGGCCGATTTGGTGGTCGCGCGGTCCGGCGCCCTCACCGTCTCGGAGCTGGCGGCGGCAGGTCGAGGCTCCCTGCTGGTTCCGTTTGCGGCGGCGGCAGGGAACCACCAGGAGTTCAACGCTCGCAGCCTCGAACGGGCCGGCGGCGCCATCGTCTTGACCGAGGACGAGGCTTCACCACAGCGTGTGGCTGCAGTGCTCGGACGTCTGCTCCGCGACGACGACGCCCGACGCACGATGGGCGCCTGCGCGCGTGCGGTGGCCTTGCCGGGCGCCGCGCAGCGGATTGCCGAACGGGTGCTTGCTGTTGGAGGTAGCGCGTGAACGTGCAGCACCTCCACTTGATGGGTGTCGGTGGGGTCGGTATGTGTGGCGTGGCCGAGGTTCTCCTCGGTGAGGGGCTGTCGGTGAGCGGGTGCGATCTTGCCGAGAACGAACGCACTCGACGCCTGACGGAGCTCGGCGCAGTGATTCACACGGGGCACGATCGAGATCATCTCGAAGATATCGACGCGGTCGTGATGTCGGCTGCGGTCCCCGGTGACGAGCCCGAGCTGTTGGCAGCGATTGAGCGTGGTCTTCCGGTGATCCGACGGGCTGAAATGTTGGCCGAGCTGATGCGCCAGCGGCAAGGCGTGGCGGTGGCCGGAACCCATGGAAAGACCACCACGACGGCCCTCATAGGCCATCTCTTGACGGTAGCCGGCGCCGATCCGACGGTGATCGTCGGTGGTCGCGCCCATTTCCTCGGCACCCACGCCCGAGTCGGGGGGGCGTCGCTACTGGTATGCGAGGCGGATGAGTACGATCGCTCGTTCCTCGAACTCGCGCCCCACCTGGCGGTGATCACGAATGTCGAGCTCGAGCACCTCGATTGCTACGCCGACGCCGGGGCGCTCGAAGACGCGTTTGTCACCTTTGGCAACCGTGCATCGATCTTCGGTTCGGTCATCATCTGTGCGGACGATCCGGGAGCGTGGGATCTTCGAAATCGGTTGCGGCGGACGGTCGTGGGTTACGGCTCCTCGCCGGACGCAGACGTGCGTCTCCAGAAGGTCAATGCGGACAGTGGCGGCACTCGTTTCGAGGTTCTTCGGGAGGATCGCCATCTTGGAGAGGTCCAGCTGCCCTTGCCTGGAGGATTCAACGCTCTCAACGCCCTGGCCGCGATCACCGTCGGCCTCGAGCTCGGACTTTCGTTCGCCGATCTCGCCGATGGTTGCGAAAGCTTCAGAGGAGTTGCACGACGATTCGAGGTGCGCGGCGAACGTGGGGGAGTTGTCGTGGTGGATGACTACGCGCATCACCCGACCGAGCTCCGAGCTCTCCTCGAGGCGGTGCGGCAGATGATGCCTGACCGAAGGGTCGTAGCGGTCTTTCAGCCACACCTCTTCAGCCGCACGCGCGATTTTGCGGGTGATTTTGCAGCCGAATTGTTGGGCGCGGAGGTTGCGGTGGTCCTGCCGATCTACCCGGCCCGCGAGCAACCTATTGAAGGTGTCAGCTCGCGGCTCGTGATTGACGAGACCATACGCCTCGGCCATCCGCACGCCATCGAAGGACGGCCGCTCGAAGAGGCGGTACAGCAGCTCGAAGGCATCTTGCGTCCAGGCGACGTTCTGCTGACGATCGGAGCGGGTGACGTGGATCGGTTGGCCACGGCGTGGGTGGAGGGCTCGGTATGACGACCGAGACTGGCCACTTCCTGCCCGACCGATTGCGTCCGCCGGTTTCAAGGCGTCGTTCCCGCCGCGGGTATGGACTGCTCACCGTTGTACCGGTGATGTTGTTGGTGTTGCCGCAATGGCGGGTGACGGAGGTGCGGGTTGAAGGCTGTCCAAAACTACCGGCCAGTGCCGTCCACTCGTTACACGAGCTGGTTGGCCAGTCGGCACTTTCGGTCGATCTCGAAGAGATCAAGGATCGAATCGAAATCTGGCCTGGCGTCGGCGCGGTACGGGTGGAGTTCGAGCTTCCGGGCACTATCTCGGTGCAGGCCGAAGCCTCCCGGACCTGCGGGAGCGTCCGGGTGGGTCGAAGCTGGCACGGAGTGGATATCGACGGCGGCCTGACCGGCGCAGTCTCGGCGGTCGTGCCACCCCTGCTCGAGGGATTTGTCGAGGATGAAGATCGCAGTCGGGGCCTCGCCGCAGCCATCCGCCTGCAGGAGGCTACGGGGGGCCATGTGCAGTCGCTGCGTCGCGTGACGCCGACTGACTATCGAGCGTTATTCGTGCCTCATGACGGTCACGAGACGGCGGTTGTCTTTGTGCGGCCGCACGCCACGGCTGCCGAAATAGCCTGGTGTGCGGCCGTTGATGAGGGGTTGGAAGTCCACCCGTGGGTCGACGTGCGGCAGTCTGATCGGATGGTGGTCGGGGGTGGATTGTGAGCGAAATGCACCCCCTGGTCGGAATCGACCTCGGCTCCTCCGTGGTCTCGGTGGTGGTGGGTGAGATGGAGGACGAACGCCTGGTCGTCCGCGGTTGCGGCCAGGCTCGCCATGACGGCGCGCGCAAGGGCGTGATCGCAAACCTCGAGGAGGTTTCAGAGGCCGTGCGGGTAGCGGCCGAGGAGGCGGAGGCGATGGCCTCCATGCCGGTCGAGGTGGCCCAGGTCGGAATCGGCGGCACGCCGATCCAAGGAGTGCCATCCACAGCCTCTGTGCCGGTTACCGGACGCGATCGCACTGTCACGTCGGACGATCTCCAGCGATCGCTGGCCGCTTGCGCGCAGGTTTCGATACCAGATGACTACCGCGTGCTCGACATCATCTCGTGCGGTTTTGCATTGGATGGTCAGCCCGGGATGGATCACCCGGTGGGCATGCCCGGGACTCGTCTCGACGCTTCGGCCTATGTGCTGTATGCGAATCGAACCCACGCCGAAACCGTTGAACAGGCGATCAATCACGCGGCGGTCGCCATCCGGCAGTTGACCTACGAGCCGGTCGCCGCCGCTGAGGCGGTGCTGACCGTCGACGAAAAAGACCTCGGATGCCTGCTCCTCGACATCGGCTACGCCACGACTGAATGGGTTCTTTTTGCCGAGGGTGTGGTCGCATCGAGCGGAGCGGTTCCAGTGGGCGGCCGTCACTTCACGGCCGATCTTGCCGCCATGCTCAAGACGACCACGGCCGCTGCCGAGCGTGTCAAGCAAAGGGTCGGTGCGGCCCTTGAGCGCGAAGGACTCGAACACGAAGCGTTCGAGGTGCCGACCCTGGGCGGCGAGGGGAATCAGGTGCATTCGGCCGCTTTTGCCGCCGAAGTTCTGCACGAGCGTGCGAGAGATCTTTTCATCGGAGTCCACAAGGTCCTGGTGCGTCAGGGCTTGGATCGCGTACCTCTCGCAGGCGTCGTGCTGAACGGTGGCGCGTCACGGCTCGAGGGGCTCGAAGAGGTGGCGGATACGATCTTCGGCCACCGTGTGCGGCTTGGCCCACCGCGAGGGCTTGCCGGCCTTGTCGAGCCGGTGTCCGGACCGGAGTGGGCGGTGGCGTGCGGCCTCATACGGCTGCGGCACAGCCGACAGAACCATGTGTTGGCCTCGAGAGCGAGCCGGAGCAACCTCATCGGGTGGCTCCGCAACGCCCTCGGAGAATTTTTCGAAATGGGAGGTGGTCATGATCGAGTTTGATGATGGATTTGTAGGCGAGGGGAGTCGGAAGACGAGCGAGGGAGATGGGGACAATCGAAATCTGCACCTGGTGGGACCGGAACCATCGATCCTCCTGGATGAGACGCCGGCGCCGGCTCGAATCAAGGTGATCGGCGTCGGTGGTGGCGGCTGCAACTCTGTGAATCGAATGATCGACGCAGGGCTCGGGGGTGTCGAGTTCATAGCCGGCAACACCGACGCACAGGCTCTCTCCAACTGCCGCGCACCGGTCAAACTGCAGCTCGGGCTCGAGCTCACCCGAGGACTCGGTGCGGGCGCCAACCCCGAGGTGGGGCGCAATGCGGCTCTCGAGGCCGATAAGAAGATCTTCGATCTCCTCGACGGCGCCGACATGGTCTTTATCACCTGTGGAATGGGTGGCGGCACCGGCACCGGGGCGACGCCGATCATCGCCCAGATGGCCCAGGACGTGGGCGCGCTGACGGTGGCGGTGGTCACCAAACCTTTCTCGTTCGAGGGCTCGCGCCGACGCAACGTGGCCGACGAGGGCATCAGCCAGCTCGGCGAGCACGTTGACACCTTGATTACGATCCCCAACGATCGTTTACTCAAGTTTGTCGAGCGCAACACGAATTTCACCGAGGCCATGAGTATCGCCGACGACGTGTTGCGTCAGGCCGTGCAGGGGATTGCCGACATCATCACGGTGCCGGGTCTCATCAACCGTGATTTCGCTGATGTACGAACCGTGATGAAGGGCATGGGCCACGCGATCATGGGCGTCGGCACCTCATCCGGTGAACACCGCGCGGTGGAGGCGGCGCAGCAAGCGATCGCGTCGCCGCTGCTTGAAGAGACCTCGATCGAAGGTGCTCGGGGATTGCTGATCAACATCACCGGTGGCGAAGATGTGACCCTCAACGAGATCAACGAAGCCGCCGAGATCATTACCGAAGGTGCCGACCCGGACGCCCAGATCCTCTTTGGTGCGGTGGTCGATCCAGAGCTCGCTGACTGCGTCAGTGTGACGGTGATCGCGACCGGGTTCCAAGGCGTCCCGGACGGCGCTCAGTTGCCTGTGACCCAGGCGAGACCGTCCGTCGATCACGGTTTCGAGGAGTCGACTCCCACGCGGGCGAGCCGATTCCTGGTGCCCGGTGGACCGAATTCGGAGTATGGCATCAACCAGACCGACGATTACGAGATCCCGGCCATCCTCCGTAAACAGATGGACTGAGGTTTATAACCGTATTTTCTGGCGGACCGAGCGTCAGCTCGGGCTGCCCCCTCGACCCCTTCCGCTATCCACCTCCCGGCGGAAGGGGGCTTTTTTGAATTCGGAATGAAGAATTCGGAATTCGGAATTCCCGCCCACCCGCCCGAATGAGGAATGAGGAATTCCGAATTGGTGAATTCGACGTGCGCTTCGTTGAGCGCTGACCCTGTTCGGGTTAACCTACAGTGGTGAGCACCGAATACACCCTCATCACCATTCCCCCCAGCCACTATTGTGAGAAGGCCCGGTGGGCGCTCGACTACGCCAGAATTCCCTACCGCGAGGAACGTCACCCGCCGCTGTTCCACCTGCGATCGACACAATGGGCCAGGCGTGGTCGCAGCACGCCGGTGCTGGTGACTGAAGATCAGGTGCTTACAGATTCGACCGACATCCTCAAGTACCTCCATTCTCACCATGCCGATGGCTGGCGACCCTACCCCAGGGATCACCAACTGCGCCTCAAGGCCGAGGACCTCGAGGATCTTTTCGATACCCGTCTCGGGCCCCACACCCGGCGGCTTGCTTACTACCACCTTCTCCAGCACAAGGATCTCTTTCTCGATTCGGTTCTTGCCGGCGTCGGGCCGGCTGAAAGTGCCGTCTTTCGTCTTTGCCGGCCTGCCATCGTGTGGCTCATGCGTCGCGGGATGAACATCACGCAAGAGTCCGCCGAAAGATCGCTTGAATACGTCCGGGCCGCCTTTGCCTCGGTTGACGAGCTGTTGGCCGATGGGCGCTCCTTCATGGTCGGCGACCTGTTCTCCGCCGCCGATCTGACATTCGCCGCCCTCGCTGCACCGGTTCTGCTCCCGAAAAACTACGGTTCCAGGCTGCCGAATCTCGACGACGTGCCGGCCGAGCTGCTGGCGACTATCGACGAGTTTCGGGCCTCAACGGCCGGCTCATTCGCACTGAGAATCTACCGGGACCACCGTTGAGCTGCCGAGACATCGACCTCCAGCTTCCGCACATTCGGCTCGCTGCCCGCGAGTGGGGGTCGGATGGTGGTGTACCGGTTCTCGCCCTCCACGGCTGGCTCGACAACGCGGCGAGCTTCGACCGTCTCGCACCGCTCCTTCAGAACGTTCACCTGGTGGCGCTCGATCTTGCCGGGCACGGCAGGTCCCAGCACCGCCCGCCAGGGGTGGTGCACCATTTTGTCGATTGGGTGCCGGAGATTGCGGCAGCGGCCGACGCCCTCGGTTGGCCTCGGTTCTCCCTCCTCGGTCACTCCATGGGCGCGGGGATCTCGTCACTGATGCCGGCGACCTTTCCCGAGCGGGTGAAACGAGTCGTGCTGCTCGAGGGTGCAGGGCCACTCGCCGCGAATGCCGGCAGGGCTCCCGAGCAGCTGGTGTCGGCTCTCGCTGACGAAAAAAATGTCGGCGACTCCACGGCCCGCGCCTTTCCGGACCTCGACGCCGCGATCAGCGCGCGCGCCCGCGACACCGATCTCGACCACCAGTCCGCGCGGCTGCTCGTCGAGCGCGGTTCCGAGGCCTCAGACGAGGGAATCCGTTTCACCTTCGATCCTCGGTTGAAGACCCGATCCCGGCTCCGCTTCACCGAAAATCAGGTGTTGGCGTTCCTGTCCGCCATCTCCTGTCCGGTGCTGGCGGTGCGCGCTCTTCAGGGATGGCCATTCCCGAAAGACATCGTCATGGCGCGGTTGGCGGTGATACCGCATCTCGACCGCGCCGAGGTCGACGGCGGGCACCACGTGCACTTGACCCATCCCGAGCGGGTGGCACCGCTGATCTCAGCGTTTTTCAGCGCGACGCGCCAAGGGTGAGGCGCACCTCTTTCTCCCGTCCTTCGCGGTCGATGGTGACGGTCACGATGTCCCCTTCCCGGTATCGTTCGAGGATCAGCCCGAGCTCGCCCGCAGTTCGAACCTGATTGCCGTCGATTGCGACAATGACGTCGCCCACGATCACCCGCCCGCGACGGTCTCGGTAGGCTGGGCGAACTCCTGCGCGCGCCGCGCTACTGCCCTCGGTCACGCCGATGACGACTGCGCCCTCGATGCGAGATCGCCGGACCACATGGTCCGGGGCGAGCTCCACACCGAGGGTCGGGCGTCGCACTTTTCCGTAGGCGATGAGCTGCGGTACCACCCAGTTGACCGTGTCGATCGGGATTGCGAAACCGACGCCGGCATATCCCCCTGAGGGGCTGACGATCGCCGTGTTGACTCCGATCAGCCTGCCGGCGCTGTCGAGCAGAGGACCGCCGGAGTTGCCGGGGTTGATGGCTGCGTCGGTCTGGATGACGTTGCGGATGGGAATGCCGTCGATCGACTCGATCTCCCGCCCGAGCGCGGAAACGATGCCGGTCGTCAGGGTCTGATCGTAGCCAAAGGGATTGCCGATCGCGAGCACGTCCTGTCCGACCTTGAGATCCGAGGAGGTGCCGACCCTGATCGGTCTCAGCTGGCTTCGGGGGGCCTCGATCTGGAGCACGGCGAGGTCCTTCTCTCGCGCCGTGCCGACCAACGACGCCTCCCACGTGCTGCCGTCGGCGAGAGTGACCTCGGCACGGTCGGCGTTGCTGATGACGTGGTAGTTCGTGACGATGTTGCCGCGATCGTCCCACACGAAGCCGGAGCCGGTGCCGCGAGGAATTTCCATCACGTTGAACCGGAAGAAGTCTCGGCGCAGTGCCACCGAGGTGATGTAGACCACCGACGGTGAGACCTCCTCGAAAAGCTCCGTGCGGGTGCGCTCGCGTTCCGTGAGGTTGCCTTTGGGCGTGACCGGCCGAGATGTCGCCTCTATTCGCCGTGGCGTTTGGCCCTCCGCGCAGGAGCTGACGGCGAGCCCGAGCGCGAGTGCGCCGAGAGTCAACCCACTCAATGTCTTGGATCTTTCAGCCATTGCTGCCCTCCGAATCGGCCAGGTCGTCCCTTCGATCATCCGCCAGGCGCAGATATGTCCAACCCGCACGATACCCGAGAATTCCGGCGAGCAGGTGGTAGAGCGCAAAAAGCTCGAGAGCAAACGGCAAATAGCCGCCGTATCCGAGGACGGGCATCTCGAAAATCTTGCCAAAACCCACGAAAGGCACTTGGTAGATCCACTTCGGGTAGGACCAGAAGTTCCACATCTCCCAGAAAAAACCGCAGATCACGACCCCGGCCCAGAGGGCCACAATCGGACGCCAGTCGCTGCGCTGGGTCGAGCTGAGCAGAGTCCGGTTGCCAAGCAGGTGGTTGATGGGTTCGAGGAAGAAGAAAACCGAGAGCCACACAAAGGGGTAGAAATAACGCGGCCACAGCAACATCAATGCCCCCATCACCAGCCCGGCAGCAAGGAGAACAAAAAGCGCCTTCCGCGTCGGCGCCACGCGAGGACCCGGGCCGAGGCGGCGCAACCATTCGAAGGTCCCGACCAGTTCGGCGGTACCGAAGACTGCTGGGATGACAGTCGAGAAAGCGATCGAGGAGAGGATGAAGTGTTCAATCGGGCCGATCGAACCGTCGTCGAGGTAGATCCAGTTCTGGGTTCGTTTGTTGATCAGCTCGAAGAGCCACCACGCCGGAGCCGAAGCTGCGAAGAGACCTGCGTAGGCGATGGGGCTGCGGGAAAGGAGCGAGGTTCCCGAGCGCTTGACGGTCAGGGCGTCGATGACCAGGCAGTAACCGAGCCAGAGGGGGAAGAAGCCCCAATGAGTCCGCATCCCGTCGAGGCCCCAATTGAGCGCCCAAAAGACGGCGACAAGACTCAGACCCAACCATCCGTGAACGGGCCAGCGCGGTTTCGATATCCGGTGGTGCTGCACGACGCTCCCCCTCAAGCGTCGGTTGCTCGGAGATTCCTGTCAACGGTCAAGTCCACGAGATACGTCGTCAGATCTCTTCACGAGATCGGATGGAGCAGGCGCCAGGCCCTGGCTTGACCGGCTTGCCCTTGACATCGAACGGCCACCGGCTACTTATGCTTCCTGAACGACCTGGAGGTGACCATGCCGCGCTCACCACGGGACGCTGATCACTGCCGCTGTCTTCCGTCGCTGATCTCTGGCGCTGTCTCCCGTCGCTGATCCTGCACCGACGAGGATTCGCATAACGAGCACGAGCACGAGCACGAGTACGGTCACGGATTCGGTGCTGGGGAGGGGTGGGCCGGCAGTTGAACTCCATGACACAATGGAGGAGGCCAAACTCTCGATCAAAGGTCGAATCCGGGCCCACCAACCGAAAGGGGCGCACATGAAAAACATCATCACTCTGGTCGTGGTCGTCGTGGTTGCACTGGTAGCGTTCAACTACTTCAGCACCGGCGAGTTCAGGCTCCTACCCGGCAGCTCGATGAGCCCGGAGGAGCAAGAGCTCAACAGCCTCAAGGGAGAGTTCCGGCGTGCGACCCAGGCCTATCGGCAGGCCGGACGATCCGCCGGGATCAGCGGGATGGACACCACGGCGGACGCCGAGGCCGCGCTGACCACCTTGGACGGCGTTGAACGGGAGGTCAAGGCGCTGCGCAAGAGGACCGACGACCCCGACGTCAGGGGAAAGATCGACGCCCTCCTGGCTGAGATCAAGAAGTACAAAGAGGACGTCAGCTGACGCCTCGCGGGAGTGACGCTTCTCCGCTGCGTCTGAAGAGCGTTTTTGAAGACCGGGTCAGCTGTAAATGTCGGCATTGAAGGGAATGCCGGCGATCGCCGCGCGAACGATCCCTGCATTGATCTCGCAGTGATGCTCGACGGCCTCGACCAGCTCCTCGCGGTTGGCCAATGTGGTCGTCTGGCTGGAGTCTCGTGTCGACTGGGTGAGGCTGAGGTTGTGAATTCGTACCGAATGATCGACAAAGAATCGCTCCACTACCAGCAAGTTCATAAAGGTCGCCTCACCGCTATAGGATTCGCGGATGACGCGCCCGAAATGACCGATCTCCTGAGGTTTGGGGTTGACCCGGTACCCGTGGATCAGCTCGCCGTCTCGGAACATGTCCATGCGCGAGTGCCCAGCTCGGTCCTGGCTTCGGAGCACGAAAAGGCTCCTTCCGAAGCTGATTTCGAGGTCGAGGTCGAGATCTCGCGGCATGGGTTCGTAGAAGGGCGCCGCATAGCCGACATCGACCAGATACTCCCGCCCGTCGAGACGGACGATGGACACCACGTGGACATCGGGCTGCGACATGTCCGCCCCGCAGATGGTCACGTCGTATCCGAGATGCCGCAGGAGCTGTGCGAAAAAGGGATTGTTGGCGTAACAGGTGCCGCCGAAGTTGCAGTGCTCGATGCCGTCGAGGTGCTCCTCGAGGCTGGGAACTGTGGTCGCCCCGCGCGTTTTCTTGAGCCACAGCTTTGAAATATTCTCGAATGGAACCCGCGTGACCTGGGCCTGGACGAGCCGCGACAAGTGCTCGAGTCCGGGTCGACCGGCCTCGACCCCGAGGATCGATCGATAGCGATCGAATGTCTCGTTCCTCTCCACTGCTTGGAATAGCCTCCCGTTCGACCGAGTATAGCGGTCAGATGTGGCACCATCGGGAAGGGGGAGTCATGAACTACACGATCGACGGCGAACTGGCACAGGTTGCCAACCTGGAGCTTGAAAAGGGTGAAATCTGCTGGGCGAGCAAGGGTTCGATCGTCGCCCTCGATCCGGGTCTCACGTGGAGTCTCAAGGTTCCCGGTGGGGCGAGTGGGGCGGCCCGCAGAATGCTTTCCGGGGAGGGTGTCGCCCTCTTGTATCTCCAGGCATCCGCGGATGGCGTGCGGGGAACCCTGGCCGCCAACCAGCCGGGGAAGATCATCGCCTGGTCTCTTGACGACGGACCGGTCATCACCACCCGAGGATCTTTTGTCGCTGCTTTTGGTCCGCGGGTCGACATCGACGTCCGCGTCGCCAAACGGGCGGGCGCTGCCTTCTTCGGCGGGGCGGGTCTGTTTCTGCAACACATCTCGGGGTCGGGAACCGTGCTGGTTCACGGCTCCGGCGACTTCATCGAACGCAATCTCGGCAAGGGCGAGGCGGTGCTGGTTTCGACCGGCAGCCTGGCGGCCTTCGCCGAGAGCGTCGACTATGACATCCAGGGCGTGGCCGGCTGCCGGCGCATGGCTTTTGGCGGCGAGGGCATGTTCATGACCCGGCTCGCGGGGCCCGGCCGCGTGCTGCTGCAGACCCTGAAGCGGGTGACTCCAGGGCCGAAACAGGGAGGCTAGCCCGTACTTCTCACCAGGCGTCGATTACGGACGGCGAATCACGGCGTCCCGTCGTGCTTGTCGCACATCGTGCTCCGTGA
>CBDTWX010000015.1:0-22922 GCA_965364305.1 uncultured Thermoanaerobaculia bacterium | reverse complement strand
ACGCCGTGATTCGCCGTCCGTAGTAGACGCCTGGTGAGAAGTACGGGCTAGCCCGTACTTCTCACCAGGTTTCGTGACGAGGGCGGCGAAGCGCAAGTATCCGTTGGGTTTGTCGTGAATCGGGCGACGCCGTCGTAGTTGCGCTACGTCAAGGAGCACGATGTGCGACAAGCACGACGGGACGCCGTGATTCGCCGTCCGTAGTCGACGCCTGGTGAGGAGTACGGGTTAAGCCCGTTCTTCCTGCCCACGGATTCGCGCGCCTCCAGGGCCCTGACAGAGCTCGGTAGTTGAGTGGCTTCATCCAGATCTCGACATCCACGACTGTTCCCAGTCTGCATGGAAGCAAAGACCTTACAATGGTGCAGAACATGGAGATCTCAGCCGACCTGTCTCAGCGGACCATCACCATCGAGGTTCCGGCCCCGGAAGATGCCGTCAACTTCATCGAAGAAGCAAAGACGAAGCACGGTTTCATGATCCCTCTCTCCGATCGGCCGGAGCCGTTCACGACCTTCACCTTTCGGCTGCGTGCCTCGGGTGGATTCGAAATCTGCTTCGATGCCAATCTACTGCAGCTTCTGGAACCTCCGGGAGACGGCCCGCAGGGTGCGTTTCAGCTGCTCGACTGGGACGCCGCCAAGGGACAGGAGTTGGCGCGCAAGGCGTCTGCGGCAGGTGGGGATGACGACTCGGTGCCGGAGGCCGAAATCCGCGGCACCTCGGCGATTCACCGGATCAAGAAGATGGATCCGGGCGAGCGGTCTCGACTCGCCCTCCGCGCGGATCGCACGGAACGCCAGATTCTGTGCCGCGACACCACCCCGCAGGTGCTGCTCAACATGCTCTCGAACCCGCGGGTGGAAGCTCAAAACGTTCTCGCGATCGTCAAGTCCACCTACGCCAACGGCGGCCTTCTCCAACGCATCGCCAAGGACCGACGATGGGCGTCCAACCCCGAGATCCTGACCGCGATCGTGCGCAACCCCAAGACGCCGACCCCGCTCGCGATTCGTTTGCTCGAGCACGTGCCGACTCGCGAGCTGCGACAGATGGCGCGCATGGGAGCCCTGCGCGAAAACGTTCGTCGAGCCGCCTTTCGGCTCTATACCAAGAGGACCTCGCGAAGATAGGGAGATCGTGTCTCCAGGAGCGTCGGGCGTTGCGGTATTGCACCGAATGGACGCCGATCCACCAAGCTGTTCAGTTCCACGCCGCGGTATCGCCCGATTCGAAGCCGTCGCAGAAGATTCCCCAGGGGTTGACGAGATCGAAGTACGGGATGAAGTCACCCCCGGAGAGATACACCACGCCGTACGAATCGCAGTTGTTGTCGCCCAGCCACTCAACGGTGGTCTGCTCCTGGGCTGCCGAGTCCACCTCATTGATGGAAAATGCACCGACATAGCCTCCGGTGAACCCGTGTCCTTCGCGCGGCTGGTAATAGATCCCGTCGAAGGTGCCCTCCTCGAGTTGATAGGTCAGAATGCTGCCGGAAGGCGAGCGGAGCGAGACGTCGGGACCGGCCGCCTCGGGAGAGCTGGGCGTCAACGGATAGTATACTGCCTCACCCGACCACTCAAAGTCGTTGCCGGCGTTGGTGTTCACGTATGCATAGATGGCGTTCCCAGTGGAATGTGGAAACTCGATCACCGTGACGACCGTGTCCTGGAACGCCGAGATCGCAGTGTAATTGTTGTTACCGTAGAGAAGGAACCCCTCGGAATAGTCCCAACTGCCGTGAATATGATGCCGCCAAACCTTTGCATAGAGGTCGGAGCGGTATGAAATGAATACGAAGTACCCCGAGGCGGCGCCAGGGTTGTAGGTGATGTCGAGACTTCCATAGGCATCTGTTATCGGGGGATGGAAGGATTCAAAGCTGGTCCCAGTCAGTTCGTCCCAGTAAAATTTGACGTAGCGGTCACTTGCGACACACGCGACGAAGATTGCGGTGTCGGCTTCGTCGGCGTTGGAAGTCATCGCCACGTCGGTGACAGTGGCGGGGTGGATGTTGTCGATCGTTTGGTAGTCGTAGCTGCTGTCGCTGGCTCCTGTGTCTGCGAAAAACCGGCGCACCCGGAGGGCGCTGGGAACCGGCGATGGCGAATAGGCGACCCAGACGAAATCGCCGCCGACCCTCATGCTGATTACGGATTCCGCAGGATAGTAGTACGTTTCCTGCCAGGTGGCGCCTCCGTCGGTCGAGATGTTCATGGTCCAGCCGCTGCCCCAGGCGACCGCGGCGAAGATATTGCCGGGTGCGCGGTGAAAATCGAGATCGACCGTGTCGGCTCCGGTGCGGGGACTCCCGATCCGGACGTCCTGATTCGCGCGTTTCGCCGTGCTCGTGATTGGAACCCTCTAGGTGATGGCCGGGACGAATTCCGAACCGCCACACTCGAGCCGCTCCAACTCGAGCAGCGCCTGTTCGTGGCGGCCCTGGTTCCACAAAGCGACAACTTCGTTTCCGCTTCGAAGGGCCAGGGTCGCAGACGGGCGAGTCGTGGGTTCGAGCTCGATGAGGGCGTTCCTTCGTTGCGCCTCGTCCAGCTTCGCAAGGATCGCGCTGGCACGGGGGGTTGGAGCGGTCCTGTCCATCCTCACATCGCTGGCCGCGCTTTCGGCGGCTGGCGCATTCACGAGCGATTGCTCGGCCGCGCGGGCGGTCTCGGAGCCCTCCAGAAAACGATTGGCGGATTCGGTGCCCGCCACCAAGGGTGATCCCACGATGAGCGTCAAGGCGATGGATGGGCGGATCGCTGCCATGATCAACCTCCTGAAGAACGGTACGAGCTCGCCTGACCACCAAGCGAACGACGGAACGAGATCGACAAAATGAGTCCTCGAATTGAGAGGAATGCCTCTGAAAAACAGTTTATCAAACCCCTCTGGGTGCCGTCTTTCACATTCTCACCTTGCGAAGGGTCGGCGCTGGAGCCTGGCTGCCGTGCCCGCATCATCGGAGGGCCCCTGGCTCCATGCCTCATTGAGCGGCGCGCATGCCGGCGGCTTTTTATTGTGAGAGAAATCAACCAGGTGCGGCGACCGGTTCCAGCTGCAGTCGTCAGCGACAGGTGACCGCGGCAGGGAACAGGGGCAGACGCCAGCGACAGCCATCAGCGGCAGATAACGGTCAGACAGAAAATTATCGGCGACAGGTACCGATGAAATGACTCGGGAGCACCGCCCGGAAGCCGTAGGTAAGCCAGGGCCTACCCCTCTCTCTCTTCGCCTGTGACTCGGGTCACTTGACGGTTCAACTATTTCGCCATATAAACAAATTAGCATCTAATATGTGGATCAATGGATGCAACTATCTTCTCATTTTACCGGTGGATCGAAGAGCTGGGACCGAACGAGAATAGGAGTGGGGATTGAGATACACCAACCGCCGGAAGTCGGTGCTCAACCTGTTATCCGTGGTCTTCTCGATCACCGCGGTTTTTTCCGCATCGGCCGACGACCCACACGCAGGCGCGACCTGGAGTGGACCGGGAACCTGCCTCGAATGCCACGAAATCGAGGCAAACGAGGTCCACGGCTCGGTCATGTACCAGTGGCAGGGCCAAGCCCCGGAGGTCATCAACGGGCCGGCGGCCCAGGGAAAGATCTCGGGGGGGGTCAACAGCTACTGCATCAACATCCTCGGCAACTGGGGGGTGTGCGGCAACTGTCACGTCGGATTGGGCGCCATGCCCGAGGCCTCCGCCAGCTCCGCGCAGCTCGAAAACATCGACTGCATGATCTGCCATCAGCAGGCGTATCGCCGGGTCAAGGTGGGCGGCGTCTTCGTACCCGATCTGAACGCAATGTCGATCACCATGGACGAGGCGGTACAGACGGTCCGCACACCGCAGCGCTTCAACTGCCTGCAGTGCCACGCCAAGGCGGGCGGCGGCGACGCGGTCAAACGCGGCGATCTCGCCATGGCCCACGTCGCCACCACCGATCAGGCGTTCGACGTCCACATGGCGGTGACGGGCGGCGATCTCCTTTGCCAGGATTGCCACACCACCACCAACCACCGAGTGGCTGGTCGCGGCTCGGACATCCGACCGACCGACTCTCAAGAGGTCCTCGACTGCAGCAACTGTCACGCCGACATGCTCACCCAGCATCCCAGCTCGACGATTCGCCGCCACCTCGGCCGGGTTGCCTGCCAGACCTGTCACATCGCCTTCTACGCCAAAGATGCGGCTGACACCCCGGCGAGCGAGGCGACCGAAACGCATCGCACATGGCTTGCATCCCACAGCAGCCAACCGCCCTACCATCCCGCGATCGACAAACAAAACCACCTCGTGCCCGAATATCGATTCTGGAACGGAATGAGCCGAAGCTACCTCCTCCATGATGTTGCGGTGCTCGACCCGGTGACCGGTCGGTATCCCACATCGCGCCCGGTCGGACACGTCTCGAATGCCGACGCCAAGCTCTACGCTTTCAAGTACAAGACGGCCGAGCAGCCGATCACGAACGACGGCAGTCGATTGATAGCGCTCGCAACCGACGTCTTCTTTGCGACCGCAGATGCCGCCGCCGCCACCCAGCAGGGGCTTGTGAACATGGGTCTGGACCCGGCGACCCCCTACTCGTGGATCGAGACGGACACCCTGCAGATGCTCAACCACCAGGTCGGAGACTCCGACGCAGCGCTGCAATGCGGAGACTGTCATGGCGCGAACGCCCGCATCGACCTGGCGCCGAACCTCGGATTCAGCGTGTGGGGCGAAGCGGACGAGGTCTGCCGGCAGTGCCACGGATCGGAGTCGATGCCGAGCTTCGAGGAGATGCACGGAAAGCACGTCGGGGACGAGGGTTACGACTGCTCGTGGTGCCACGGATTCTCGCGTCCCGAGCGTGGTCTCGAGCCGTCTTCCGCCCTCTTCCGAGATGGGCTGGAGTCGGGCGACACCTTTGCGTGGACGGCCACTCCGCAATAGTCGCCGCCGACGGCACAGGTTGCTCCATCATTGCGGATGAAGCGTGGATCAATCGGTCCACCACTTGACTTCTCATTGAGGCGCCCAATACTGGCTTCTGGCGGCACCTGTCGACCGGATCGGTTTCTGCCGTCAGGGAGGCAGAAACATGACCCGAAAAATGCTCGTTCTGGCACTCGTTGGAGGCGTTCTCGCACCTGCCAACGGCTTCACCTGTACCGATATCGTGGTCGGCAAGGAGGCGTCGGTCGACGGCTCGGTGATCACCTCTCACACCGGCGCCGCGCCAGACTGCCGGGTGCACGTCGTGTCGGCCCAGGACCACGAGCCCGGATCGATGGCTCCCGTCTACTTCGGTCTGCAGGACGCCACGGTTCCGTTCAAGACCTACGGCGAGGTCATCGGTCACATCCCGCAGGTCGAGCACACCTACCGCTACTTCCACTCGGCCTACTCGCACATGAACGAGCACCAGCTCGCGATCGCCGAATCGACCATGGGCCAGCGCAAGGAGCTGTCGGCTGAACGAACAAAGGGCGCCAAGCAGATCATGACGATCGAGCAGGCCCAGGTCTTCGCTTTGCAGCGATGCACGACCGCCCGTGAAGCCGTCGAGCTGATCGGGTCGCTGGTCGAGGACTACGGTTTTCTCCCCTCAGCGGGCGGGTCAGAGGCGCTGGCCATCGCCGATCCGAACGAGGCGTGGGTCTTCGAGGTCTTTGCCGTCGGCCCGGACTGGGACCCGGAAAGCGGCGAGCTGGGTGCCGTCTGGGCCGCGCAGCGGGTGCCTGCAGATCACGTCACGGTGATCCCCAACTGGAGCATCATCAAGGAGATCGACCCCGAAGACCGGGAGAACTTTGTGGTGTCGTCCAACTACAGGCAGCTCGCAATCGACAACGGTTGGTATGACCCGCAGGCCGGACGGCCTTTCGTGTGGCAGGACGCCTACTCCCCGCCGACCACCGGAGAGTGGGCGATCAACCGGCTCTGGCTCTTCTACTCGACGGTTGCGCCCTCCCTCAAGGAGTGGCCCGACCGCAGCCTGAAGAAACCGTTTGACGGGTACGACGCCTATCACCACCCGATCGAGTCGCTGTCGTTCTACCCGTTCTCGGTCAAACCGGAGAAAAAGCTGTCGGTGCAGGACGTGATCGCGTTCCAACGCTCGGTCTTCGAGGGCACCATCTACGACATGACGGCCGACACCGACTGGCTGGTTCCGGACGACGAGGGCAAGCTGGTGAAGAGCCCTCTCACCACGCCCTTCCCGACCTCGCACCACCGTCAGCTCCTCGACATCACCTTCCATCGCAACGTCTCCAAGGGTGGGTACGGCATGGTCGCCCAGCTCCGTTCGTGGCTACCGAACGCGATCGGTGGCGTCTACTGGCTCTATCTCGACAACCAGTACGTCAGCACCTATGTGCCGATCCACGCCGGTGTGCAGGAGATCTCTCCCTACTACCGCAGGTATGACCCCGAGGAATTTTCGGAGGACTCGGCGCGGTGGCTGATCGACTTCGTCGACAATCTGCTCTACCTGCGCTTCCAGGACGCGATGGAAGACGTCCGGGCCGTGCGCGACCCGCTCGAGAGCTCCTTCTTTGCGACCCAGAAAGAGGTCGAGAAGAAGGCCCTCGAGCTCTACCGGCAGTCTCCAGAGGAGGCCGAATCGTACCTGACCGATCACGCACGCGAGAGCATGGAAAAGGTCGTCGAGCTCTACCGCAAGCTCCGGAATCAGCTGATCACCAAGTACACCAACAACCATGAGTGGTTATAAGCTTTCAATTGCACGGGCGGGGTTGACCCCCGCCCGCTTGTTCGCCGAATTCCGAGAGACGCCTGAGGAGTGACGATCATGCGCAAGGGAGTTGTCGTTCTGCTGCTGGCTGGGTGTGCCGTTTCGACGAGCGCCGAATTGTCGGTGACCGAGATTGATTTTCTCGAGCAATCCGGTCTTCAGTTCAACGGCGCCGGCCCCCTGCTGATCCGGATCGACGAAGCGCGCAACCGGCTCGTCTCCGCCAACACTCTCAGCTCGTCGGTGTCGATAGTTGACTGCGGGACCGGGAAGGTCGTCAACATCCCGATCGGGGGCAGGGCTTTTCAGCACCTCAAATCGGAAGCGTTGACGATCAGCGCGACCACCGGCCGTATCTATCTGGTCGGCAGGAACTGTTTCTTTATCGTGGACCCGGATGAGAGGAGCTCACGGCGGATCGAGACCGACGCCCAGTTCGAATCGATCGCCGTCGACGAGGCCAGCGGCAACGTCTTCATCGCGGGGCGGGAGAGCAAAGAGCTCGGTTTTTTTGAGGCTTCGAGCGGGGAGCTCACAATGCTCGACTGGGTCGAGACCGAAGAGAAACTGATCAACCTCAACGCGACTCCTCCCCCACCGGTGAGAAAGGTCGTGGCCGATGGATCTCTCGGAGTCATCGTAGCGGTTGACGGACTCGACCCCACCGTCGCCGTCTTTGACGGCGTCAGCGGCAAAAGGAAGCTCTCGAGGCCGATCGCGTTGTCAAAGGGCGGCAGGTGGCATCTCGGTGGTTACAACGAGGCCAGCCATCACCTCTACCTCGTCGTCGAGACGGCGGAGAGAAAGGTCGTCGCGGCAGCGAAGATTGATGTGACGGGGGTTGGGGACATCATCGTTCCCCTTCCGAAGTACACGGAGGGTGTCGGGGTGACCTACAACGCAGCGAGAGAGGAAGTCTACATCCCGTACGACAACCATCCTTCGGTTCATGTGGTCGATTTCGAAAATGACGGAGAGCTTCACGAGATCATGGTCCCCGCGTACGGCAACGATGGCAGCGCCGTCGATGCCGAGCACGACATTCTTTACATCGCCAGCTGGGCGCACGGCGAGATCGACGTGATCGATCTCGAGCAGCGAAAGCTCCTCCGGAGGCATCCCGGGCTCGGGATCATCCCGCATATGTTCGGCCTCGCCTTCAACCCTGAAACCGGGCTGGTCTACTTCCCAAAAGGTGCAACCGCGGTCAACGGGGCCTTCGGCTCGGCGGTCTCCACCTTCGAGCCTGCGACCGGAGAGGTCGGCAAGATCCACACTGGATGGGCGCCGATCGATCTCATCGAGGTCGAGAGCAGGGGCTCGTTTCTGGTCTTCAACTCCGAGGACGAATTCGCCGAGGTGAAGGCGGATGGGAGCACCAACATGCATCGGCTTCCGTTCGACTACCCGATCCAGGCGGTCGACAGCCCCAAGGGGGATGTCTACCTCTCCTATGGCCCGCACCAGTCCTACTGGCCCGCAGTCTACATCTGGGACGCGAAGAACGGCATCCTGACGATCGACGCCGATGACCTCGGGTTCTATGACCGGAGAATTCCTCGACAGGCCCACGAGATGGTCCTCGACCGCAGCGGCGTGCTCTATTTCACGCAGAACACGTGGGGCAAGGAGGAACTGTTCGTCGGCACCCTCGACGACCAGGTGCGCCTTTTCAACGTCAACCAGCGTCTCCGGTTGGTCGACGAGGTCCAGCGGGAGACCGTCCCGAGAATCCTCAGGTATGACGAGGCGTCGCATCATCTCTATCTCGTTCGGGTCGGCGAATCGGACGAGGAGCCGAGCGTGCTGCTGGTGATCGAACCTGAAAGCGGCAACGTCCTGCAGAGAGTCGAGGTCGGGAGGACCGCCACCGATCTCGCCTTCGACAGTGAAAATATCTATGTCGCCAACTTTGACTCGAGCAGCGTCTCGGTGATCGACACGTCCGACTATGCGGTCTCGGACGTGGCGGCCGGCGAACAACCACTCAAGCTCTGCCCCTTCAGCGGGAAACCCTATGCAATCGCCCACGCCGGAAACAGGCTGATCGAGGTCGGCGGTGCGAGCCGCAGACTCCCCACCGAGGGATTTCCCGACAACATCTTCGAATGGAAGGGCAGGCTGGTCATCACATCCCACAGCAGCGGCACGCTCCAGATCACGGCATTCGATCCGAGCGCCGGGAACTTCGAACTTCTGCATTCCTTCGAGTACCCCTACGGCGACACGCGGTTCAATACGGGAAACGTGTCGTTTTATCTGCGGGGTCAGTTTGGAGACGCCCTCTTTTCGATCACGCGGGGCAAGACGGATGGGTTCGGCCGGCTGTGGATCAGCGATTTCCTGTCGGGGAGGGTCTTCGTCCTGTCGGAATTGCCGTGACACGGCGCACGGATGCCACTCGCAGACCCTCGTCCTTTTGAGCCTGTGAAACCCTGGATAATCGCCAATTGACCTCGGGAGAGCGAGGACTCTCCTCACTTCTCCGGCTCATCCGTCTCGATCGGTCAGGAGATCATTGGGCTGGAGCGACAGTGAACGACCAGCGCTCACTCAATATTGGCGAAGTCGATACTTCCGTACGAGATCCTGCTCCGGGTACGTGACGTAGACGCCACCCTGCTGATCCACGAAGATCCCGACCGGTCTCTCAGGCGGCGGCTGCAGCCACACTGCGAGACGTTGGCCGGCGGAGTTGAAGATCACTACACGCCCTTCGGATGCATTGCACAGAAAGATCCGACCCTCCGCATCGACTGCAAAATGTCCACTCGCCGAGGCGGGCACATCTCCTGGTATTGACCAGGATTCCTCGACGCTCCCCTCCGGCCCGAGGCACGCCACGACTGAGTTGCGAGCGTAGAATACGACCAACTTCTCACCACCGACGACTGCAACGTCAACCGGCTCGCTCAGGTGCTCTTCGCCGAGAAACAAGGCTTCGATGACCTCGAGCTGGCTCCCGTCCGGGTCGAGACGAAGGATCCTTTCTCCCCCGGTATCGGCTACCAGGAGCTCCCCGTTGGGTTCAACGCTCAGACCCCTCGGAAAGTGGCCGATGTCTTCAACAAGAGCGGTCACAACCTTAGCGGCCGGGTTGAAACGCATAATCCTGCCCGCGCCGGCGTCCAGTGCGTAAAGCGTTCCGTCCGGGCCGGCTGCAATGGCGAAGAGCTCTTCAAAAACCGGATGGGCCGGGTCGGTGTTTCCCCACGTTTCCAGTGCCTCACCGTTGGGGCCATATTTTCGAATGGTATTGTCACCGGAACAGGCGACAAAGAAAGATCCGTCGGGCCCAACGGCGACGTCTTGCGGCCGGGCGCGAGCCGCTCCGCCGATCGGCCGAGGCCGCACTTCCAACACGATCTCCGGATTGTCGAGCCGGGTGCTCTTCCTCTGGCCGGGCTCCGGCCTTGGTCGAGCCCACTTCGTCGGTATGAAATACCAGACATCGAAATACCCGTTTGGACCGACATGGGTCTCGGCGACATAGGCCGGCGGCAGCATCTGGCGGAGCCGCCGAAAGAGGTCGCCGTCGTGCACAAGGTATATCGGCATTTCATCTTCGCTCCCCATCGGCGTCGGTGGCAGCTGGAGCTCGTCAATCCTGGAGAAGACGAAATAATCTCGCAATCGTGGGTAGCGGCTCACCGTAGCGAGCTCGTTGCCGTCCGGTTCCTCGTCGATCTCGACGATGAATCGACCAGGGTTCTCCTGGAGCGCCTTGATGGTATTCATCTGACGATTGATGTGGAGGACTCTCGGGCTCGTGACCAACAACTGACGCAGATTCAACACCGGGATCGCCGCCGTCAGCCCCAGAATCACCCCGATTGCCAGCCAGGCGGGCAGGCGAATACCCCGTAACGCCGCTTCGAGGCAGAACGCCCCCGTCGCGGCCACGATTGCGCACGCCGGGATGAGAAAGAGCAGCCTCGTAAACATCGGGTCGGGGACGTAGTTCGTCACGGCAATAAGCAAAAGGCCCATCACAAACCAGATAAAGGCGACCCGAGCCGCTCCTTTGTGGATCTGCGTGAGCCCCAAGGCCAAACCAATCGAAAACAGGACTGCGGTGACGGCGTCGAGCAGGGGGCCGCCGACAAAGTGCTTGAACCACTGTGGGTTGACCCAGAAGACCAGAAACGACCGCACGAGGCTGAATCTCGCGACCATCATCGGATCCTCGGCGGAATACTCTCGACGGCTCTGTTGAACCGCCAGGTCCAGGATGTGCTCAGGTGATGTCGTGAGGAGACCCGGCGTGATGACCAATAGGAACGCGGCGAGCATCAGACCCACCGCCGAGAGCTCCCGCACGGTGGGGCGGCGGAAAAACTCAATCGCGACCAGCAGAGCGACGAGGGGCCAGATGAGAAAACCGACCGCAAAGCTGTAGAAGCAGAAACCCATCGCGCTTCCGGTCAGAAAGACAAACGCAGCCCGCCCCGTTCGCCGGGCGAGCACCAGGAAAAGCAAGACCAGGAGAGAGGAGAAGAGGCAATGCAGGTTGTTATAGCCGATACGGGCAAACGCCATCAGATGGTGGTTGGTGCCGAGCATGACTGCTGCGACGATGGCAGGGACCCGGCCGAAAAGGAGCAGGACAAGCAGATAGATCAGAGCGGCTGAGGCGGCGAGGCAGAAAACTTCGGCGAGGCGCCATCCGATGATGTTCGCTCCGAAGATCCTGAGAAACAAAGACTGGTAGGCACTGTCCAGAATTGGATGTGTATCGTAGACACCGACCAGATCGAAAAGACTGCGCCGACCGCCTTCGGAGAGATACTCTGCCATCTCGAAGAAGACGCCTTCATCTCCGATAAAGCTGAACCTCCAGTGCGTCAACTCGACCAGATTGAGCGACCCGATCAGCAGGACGGTTACGGGCAGAATGACGGCATCGATCTTTCTCAATTCGAGCTCGGGCCTGGAGGAGCACGTGTCGGATCGATGGATCGCCATGGCGATGAGGGCGAGCGAGACCACGAAAAGGAAAAAGATCAGAGAAGAGCTCTCCTTCCGGACAACCAACACGATAACCGCCGCATAACCCATCAACCCACCGACGAGGAATGGGCGGCTTCGTGGAAATCTCCACTCTCGAACACCTGAAAGGGGCATTCCGGCCAAGCGGTCGGGCAGCAGCCCCCACGCAGCAAACGCGGCGATCAATGCTCCCAACACCACGAGGCTCCCGCCAATCGCAACCTCGCGGTAAGTATGGATATAGTGATCGAGTATTTTGACCGGGCCGGAAAGTCTAAGACTGACAAGTTCCTCGGAACGAGCGATCCAGAGTCCGGCACCCACGACCGTCATGCCCACAAGAAACAGAGCGGACCGCAGGGGCGACAGCGGTTTCGAATCAGGGGTCCTCTTGGCCGGCCCCTCTGAATTCACAGAATCGTCGTTTTCAGCCTTCAAAACTGTCAAGTCAGACTCGATGTCTTTGGCCATCTTCGGGCTCACTCCACCATATCCGGCCGGCGGGTCCCATCCCCGGCCACGCTGTGCGCTATCTCTCGAGTGCAATCGCGCCGAATCGTGCGGCTGCCTCCATCTCAGTCTATCGCTTGGCCGAGTTCGTGCAAATCTGCCGTTCGCCCGGCAACCCGCGGGCGGCCGGCACTCAGACCCATACCCGGTCGCGCCGGAAACGGGAAGAACGACAGACGATGCGAAACGAGTAAAAAGGGACGGTGCGGCAGGGAGTCCTGTTAGGATCACACTGAGGACACGGGCTTGAGTCATCGTGCTCGTCTGAAACACTCGATCCGACCGCGGTGAAATGGATGATCAACGTCGTCGCTTTTGTCGGTACCGCGATCCGGGACGGCTTGGTGAGCCGGATGTGCAGCCGAGTCCTCGAGGGTGCAGCCGACGCCGGCGCCTCCACGGAACTGATCAACCTCTACGACTACGAGATCGAGCACTGCATCGGATGCTGGTCGTGCTACCGAACTGGCACCTGCTTCCATGACGACGACTTCGAGGCTCTTTTCACCAAGCTGCGGAACGCCGATGTCGTGGTTCTCGGAAGTCCGGTCTACGTCGGCAGCGCGTCAGGGATGATGAAGACCTTCTTCGACCGGCACAACGGCCTGGCCGTCCATAACCCGGATGGCGCTGCCGATTTCTACCGTCTCGGTCTCCTCGACAAAATGTCCACCCTGTGTCGTGAGGTGAAGCGCTTCGGGCCCAGGTACGAGGAAATGCGTGGGACCAGATACGTGCTGGTCACGGCGTCTACCCTTCCTTTCCCGTTCACGCTGCTCACCGGGCAGACCAGGCTCGCGCTGTCATCCCTTGGAGCCCTGCCGCAACGACTCGCAGGAAGAGTGGTGGCGAGAATCGTCTATACCGACAGCCTGGTGCGGTGTCTGGAGGGCAAGGAGGCGCGGGTCTTGCGACGGGCCTACCGCGCCGGGCGACGCGTCGTGCACCGCGTGTCGGCATGAGTCCGCGGGCGGGGTCAGATCCCCGACCGTGAATTTGATCGACACGTCGAGCGCAGGCCGCTCAGTTGAGGCATTCGTTTCCGGTATACTGCGAAGGGCGTCCGTGGCGGATCCGCCGGTCGTGTGTGCGACCTACGGCGGAAACCCGCTCGTTGAGGGTGCAGTCAACCTCGTCAAACCCGTTCGTGCATCCACATGACACGACACGCTTGTCGAATTGCTGCGCTTGCCAGTTCCAATGGAGGGGGAACAAGAGATGGCTGAAACGACGACTCGTCCGAAAGGTGCCTTGCGAATACTGGTCGCAGAAGACAATCAGGTCAATCGGCAGATGATCATGCTCATGCTCGAGTCGCTGAACTACTCGGCCACGGAGGTGGAAAACGGCCTCCTGGCACTTCAAGAGTTCGATAGCAACGACTACGACCTGGTGCTGATTGACGTGCAGATGCCGGAGATGGACGGCCTCGAGCTCGCGCGCGAGATTCGCAGCCGGCACCCCGAAGGAAACTGGCCGCGGCTTGTCGCGGTCACGGCCTATGCCATGCCCAGCGACCGCAAGGCTGCCTTCGCCGCGGGTATGGACGACTTCATCGCCAAGCCTTTCGGAATTGCAGATCTGGTTGAGGTGATCGATCGTGCGATCGAGGCGGTGAAGGCTCGTGAGGCGCACGAGGACTGATCCACCCGCCTTTCTTCCCACCTTGAGAGCCTCGTTCAACTTCCCAGCTGTGGAGAGTCGTGCGCGCAGCCACGCCACGGCCTCAAACCGCCGCGATCTCGTCACGATTCCGAAGATCGTTCGCCACAGTACGTGGTGATGCTGGAAGATATGGGTGTGCCGCACACAACGCGACGCCGACCATGGTATCCACGGCCCTTTCGAGAGGGTCCCGATCTGCCTTCGACTCTCTCCTCCAACCCACCGGCAGCCGGTTCGGTTCTTCTGGTCAATCCCTTCTACCCCAAGGATCCGTTCGGCAGCTTCGGCAAACACGTGCTCACACCGAGCCTCGCGCTGTCGTCCATCGCGGCCGCCACACCGCCGTCGTTCCAGGTCGAGTTGTGGGATGAAAACCTCCTTCAAGGCCCACCGCCTGCCGACCCACCGCCAGAGTTCGTCGGCATCACCGTGCACCTGACCTTTGCCCGTCGTGCCTACCGACTGGCGGACTGGTTTCGGCGCCGCGGCACAAAGGTCGTTCTGGGAGGGCTCCACGTCACCGCCTGCCCGGACGAGGCTTCCCAGCACGCCGACGCGGTCGTGATCGGAGACGGCGTGTCGGTTTGGCCGCAGATCTTGAACGACCTGCGGAACGGCCATCCCGAGAAGCGCTATCACGGTTCATTCCGCAGGCCCCACTACGACGAGCTTCCGGCGCCGCGCCGCGATCTGCTCCCCCGGCGAAGCTATCTGACGACCTCGAGCGTCATCTCGACCAGGGGCTGCCACAACCGGTGCGACTTCTGTTACCTCTCTCTCGACGACCTGCACATGCCCTTCCAGACCCGGCACGTGGCACAGGTGGTTCGGGAGATCGAAGAGTCGCGCCAGCCGTACTCGGTGTTCATCGACAACAACCTCGGGTCGAATCGCGCCTATCTTCGCCAGCTGTGCCGTGCCCTTCGCCCCCTCGAAATCATCTGGTCGGCCGCCGTCACAATCGATGTCACCGACGACCCGAACCTGGTGCGGGAAATGGCCCTGGCCGGGTGCACCGGCGTCTTCGTTGGCTTCGAGTCGCTGTCCGGCGCCAACCTGACCGACGCCAACAAAATGACGCCGGATCCATCCGAGTACCCGTGGCGAATCAGAATGCTGCAAGAAAACGGAATCCAGGTCAACGGCAGCTTTGTTCTCGGTTTCGACCACGACCGTCCGGATGTCTTCTCTCGGTTGTTGGATTGGCTCGAGACCAACCGAATGGAGTGTGCCACGCTCCAGATTCTGACGCCGTACCCCGGCACGCCCCTCTTCGACAGGCTCGAGGCCGAGGGTCGCATCCTGCACCGTGACTGGGACCTGTACGACACGGCGCATGCCGTGTTCTCTCCACGACACATGTCGCCCGAGACGCTCGAAGCCGGGTACGCCTGGTGTTACGGGCGGTTGTTCTCTCACAGCTCAATCTGGCGGCGCCGGCCAACCGACGTCAGGGCGGTGCCGGCCTACCTGGCGATGACGGTCCTCTACAAACGATCCAACAGGTTGTGGGCATTTCTCATCCGGAACCGCCTTGTGGCCGCCCTCTGGCGCCCGCTGGTCGAGCTGTCGCGGCGAAGACACCTGAAATGGCGGACACATTTGGCCCGCGCCGGGGATCCACAGAATGCGCTCTGGGAGGCACGAAATGGGAGCGTCCGAAAGGTTGGCTGATCCGTCACTGCACGTGGCGATCATCATGGACGGCAACGGACGTTGGGCCCGATCGGTGGGACGGCCCCGCACAGCCGGCCACCACAAAGGGGCCGAGCGGGTTCGCGAGATCGTGACTCGAAGCCGCGAATTGGGCACGCGGTACCTCACCCTCTTCGCCTTCTCGTCCGAGAACTGGGGACGGCCTGCGGTCGAAACTTCTACCCTGATGGGCCTGCTGTCCAGATACCTGGCCTCCGAACCTGAGCGGCTCCGTGCACAGGACATCGAGCTCACTGCGGTGGGCGACCTCGATCGTCTCCCGATCGATGTTCGGCGGAACCTGGGCCGAGCAATCTCCGCAACCCGCGGCCTCGGTGGAATGCGGCTGACGCTCGCACTGTCCTACGGCGCACGCGACGAGATCACCCGCGCTGTTCGGCGGCTGATCGCGGACCATGGCGAAGGTCACCTCGGTGCCGGCGCCGTCACCGAGGAGGCCATCGCTCAACGGCTCGACACCGCGGACACACCGGACCCGGACCTGGTGATTCGCACCGGTGGAGAGCGACGCCTGTCCAACTTCATGCTCTGGCAGTCGGCGTATGCCGAGCTTTACTTCACCGACGTGCCGTGGCCGGAGTTCGGCCCCGCCGAGCTGGATCGGGCATTGAGGTGGTACCGGGGCCGTCAGCGCCGCTTCGGGCTGATTGGGAACCTCGCTGCGGTTCAGTGAAGGGTTTCAAGACGCCCACACAACGAGACGCCGGAGAAACCGAAGAGCCACTTTTTCCAGCCCGGGAACACCCAGCTTCGCCGGCAATCCGAACTCGCCCTTATAGGCCGTCGAGGAAGACCGACGCCTCGATGGTGTCTGGGTGATCTGCACCCAGCAGGCGCTCCCGCCCTTCATAGACTCGAACGGCAAGCTCTCGGGCGGTAGGCGTCTTCTGCTGTCCGGCGAGTGCCCGCGCGCGCTCAAAAACCGCCTCCAGCACCACCCGATGGTCGGCCCCAAGAGCCTCGCTCCCGACCTCGACCGCCTCTTCACTCAGGGACTGCGCTTCCGCGAACCGGCCCTGCTCATTGCGGATCTGCGCCAGCAGGGTCAGGCTGTACAGCGTGTCGGGGTGCCCATCTCCGCGGACGCGCTTCTGAACCTCCAGGATCTCGGCGATCAGAGCTTCGGCGGCCGCCAGGTCCCCTTGCAGGATCCGCAGCTCCGCCATGCCACCGACGGTCCTCAGAGTGTCTTGATCTTCCCGACCGAGCTGTGTTCGCTGTTTCCTCAGAGTGGAGAGATAGAGGGCCTCGGCTTCCTGATATCGCCCCTGCTCCCGATAGACATCGGCCAGGTAGCTGCTCGAAAAGAGGAAGCTCTTCGACTCGGCCGCCTCTGAGCGCCGCAGCTCCATCGCCTGCTCGAGCTGCTCCTCCGCCTCGCCATAGCGCGCCTGCTGGAGAAGCGTGATTCCCAGATTGTGGATCGACATGGCCGTTTCCCCGTGCGTCTCGCCCAACACCCGGGTCCGGCTGGCAACCACCTCGCGCAGCAATCTCTCGGCCTCAGCATAACGACCCAGCTCGAGATACGCGGCGGCGAGGTTGTTGCCGAGACCCAGGGTGTGGGGGTGGTCTTCGCCGAGCTGTCGCCGCTCGACCGCAAGGGCTTCCTCGAAGAGCCGCGAGGCCTCGGCATAGCGTCCGTCGTTGAAGAGCGTTGCAGCGAGCCCATTGAGTGACTTGATCGTGTCCGGGTGATCCTCGCCGAGCACGCGACGGCGGATTTCCAGGGTCCGGCGATCCAGCTGCTCCACCTCATCGAATCGACCGTCGGCCCACAGCAGGTCGGCCAACCGGTTCATGGTTGTCAGCGAGGTCGGGTGATCTTCACCCAGCATTTCGAATCTGAGCTCGAGCGCTCTGCGGAGAATCGGCTCCGCCTCGTCGATCCGGCCCAGGCGCTGGTAGAGAACGGCGAGGTCCTCGCTCGCCGCCAGGGCCTCTGGGTCGCGCGAACCGAGACCTCCTCGCAGCTCCACGGCGCGCTCCAGATGCTCCCTCGCCTCGTCGTACTTGCCGAGAGAAACATAGGTGTTCCCGACCGTGGCTCGCAACGCGGCTTCTACCATTGGCTGGTCGGCAAACTCGGCGCCCGCTCCGAGCCTCACGGCAGCCTGATCCAGCACATCGGCGACGGCAACCTCCCTGCCCTGCGCCTTGCTCGGATCGACCGACGACAGAAGCTCGCTCAGAAAGTTCGAAACGACAACGGCTATGGCCGCCTGACGCTGCGCTTCGCTGCGGGCCTGCTCCGCCTCGTCCCGCAGAGACCGTTCCCTGGCGAACCCGACCGCGATGAAGACCAGCAAGGCTCCTGTGGCGAGGAGTGCTCGTCGGTGACGTTGTGCAAATTTCTTGACCCGATAGCCGAGGGTGCTCTTGCGGGCGTGGACCGGAAGCCCCTCGAGATGTCGCTGAATGTCTTGGCCGAGCTGCTCTGCGGACGCATACCGAGCGTCCGCCTCCGGACGCAGGGCCATGAGGCAAATGGTGTCGAGGTCATGGTCGACCCGGCGCCTCGTGAATCTCTCAGCGGCGGCAGCTTCTCCGCCGGCCCGACGAGTTGACGCCAGATCTGTGGTTTTTCGAATCGAGCGAAGCCTCGAACTCGGAGTCGGCGGAAGGCCCTGCGTCGCTGACAGATTTTCCGTGGCGGTCCGCCGGTGGGGCCGCTCGCCCGTCAACAGCTCATAGAGAACGACTCCGAGTGCGTAGACGTCCGTGGCGGTGGTCACCGGTGCGCCGAGAAGTTGCTCGGGCGCAGCATACTCGGGCGTCATCAGCAGCTCACCAGTTCGGGTCTGTAACTCCCCTTCCGGCGCGTCGGCGAGCAGCTTGGCGATCCCGAAGTCGAGCAGCTTCACGGATCCGTCACGATCGACCAAAATGTTGCTGGGCTTGAGGTCCCGATGCACCACGAGATTGCGGTGAAGATAGCTCACGGCCTCGATGACGTCCATGAAGAGGCGCAGCATGTCTCGGGTGGAACACTCGTTCTGCTCGCAGTAGCGCGTGATCGGCACACCCTCGACGATCTCCATGACGAAAAAGGGCCGACCTTCATCGGTCACACCACCGTCGAAGAGCCGCGCGATATTGGGATGGGAAAGGCGCGCCAGAAGCTGGCGCTCAGCCAAGAACCGGGCCTTCAGCTCCGGAGTTTCCATATCGCGATGCAGCAGCTTCAGCGCCACCTCGTGATCGAACGCTCCGTCCACGCGCTCCGCCCGATACACGGCCCCCATACCGCCGTGCCCGATGGCCTCGAGAGTTTGATACGGTCCGATCCGCATCCTCGGACGGGCGGCACTTTCAATCTCCAAAGCCGCAGCGCCGACAATGTCGTTCGACAAATCGTCGAAGTACTTTGCCGCTTCGTCGTGGAGATCGAGCATCTCCCCCACCTCTCGGCGCAGGGTTCGATCGTCACCGCAGGCTCGGTCCAGGAAAAGGTCTCGATCCTCAGGCGGCAGGTCGAGTGCCTCGGCGAGGATCTCCTCGATCCGCTGGAGCGGCTGCTCGTTCAATACGCAATCCTCATGATCAATTCGACGCGGCCCGAAGCTGCCGGAAAAGCCACGCGCGAGCCAAGCTCCACCCGCGTTTGACCGTTGCCGGTGAGACGGCAAGCGCTTCAGCGGTCTCGTCGACCGTCAACCCACCAAAGCAACGGCATTCGACGATGCTCGCCAGCCGCGGCTCCCGTTCGTTCAATAGACCGAGCGCTTCATCCAACGCGAGCAACTCTTCCGATCGCTCGGCGGAAACCAACACCGATTCCTGAAGGGTCTCCTGAGCGCCTCCACCGCCCCGTTTCTTACGCCCATGCCAGCGAGCGTTGTCGATCAGGATGCAGCGCATGGCCTTGGATGCAACCGAGAAGAAATGTCGTCGATTCGCGTAACCGAAATGGGTTTGCCCGGAGAGCTTGAGATACGCCTCGTGAACGAGACTTGTCGTCCCAGGGGAGCGGAAGCCGTCCCAGCGGTATCGATTGCCGCGGGCAAGGGCCTTGAGCTCGCCATACACCAACGGCATGATCTGCTCGAGCACGGCTTCCTTGGCGGCGCCTCGCTCCTGGTCGAGCCGCCCAAGAAGCTGCGTGATCTCTCCTGGGTCATTCATTTTCTTGACAAATGTGTCTCGATTTCCACCATTCGGGCCGAGAGAGCCAAAGTCGCCAACCATCCCTCCCAGTGCCTTCGGTAGGCGGTGTTGCCCGACGAAAATCTCGGCTTCGTGCCTTCTTCAAATCATAACAAACATGACGCTCGTGTGCCGGTCTCCTTTGTGAAGGTCAGAGCGGACACCAAGCGTCGTGTCGCGGTTGGCACATCCGGCGCAATTTTCGGTGGTCTCCTCGAGTCTTCATCGACGGATTCAAACCCGCGGACACCTCGACGCGGTCAAGCGCTCAGCCCTGAGCTTCGATGCCCGGCTCGGGGCTGTGCCGTTTCCTCGCAAGCCCCATCCAATAGACGAAGGCGAATCATAACCGCCTGGCGCGAGCCTCGTCAGCCGAGTCGCAAACGGGCGAGGCTCACACCGGCGACGGCGACCAGGGCGATCAAAACCAGGATTCCCCATGAAGAAAGCGTCGGAATAGGGGTGGCCTGGCTCAGGTTCGCACCGAATCCGCGGATCATGAAGTTGCCCGAGACCAACCCGTCCAGAACGTCGACCACGTCGGCAGTCGCGAGATCGGGAACCGGCGGCACATCACCGGTCCACAGCGCGAAAAAGGAGCGATCCTGGCTCGCCGTGATGTCGAGTGCGGCCGGAAAGGTCGGTGGCGGTGTGACGCCCTGCGTGAAATAGCGATTGATGACCCCGATCAGCACGTCACCGGGGTCGGCGATGGTCACCGGCGAGGAGAGCGGGTAGACCGAGAAATCGTCGCCGGTGACTGACTGGATGGTCTCGGAGAAGGTGGCGAGCAGCTGGGCGCCGTTCGCCGGGTCGCCGTCGGGATCGAGATACACGACGAGATCGATGCTGCCGCCAGGTGGCACGTCAGCGGTGTCTGGGAAGAGCACCCAGATCTCCTCCAATACGAACGGTCCGGGGTTCGCAAATTGGTTGAACCACAGGAACTGGCGCGCCTCGCCGCCGGACAAACCGAAAACACCCTCGGCGTTGTCGTCGTCGACCACCAGCTGCACCGGGTAGGTGGACAGCGGCGGCAACGGCGGGTTTGCCTTGGTGGCGAAGCTCTTGAGCTCGAACGACACGCCATCCTCACCTGCATCTACGACCGGCGCCGAAGACACAGCGAACAGGGCTGCGCCCATCATCAGGGTCACAGCCACGCGCCTGGCGATCGGGCATCCTTGCCCGTGCTGGTTTTTTGGTGCCTTTTGAAAACTCATAGCGGCCATCGAAGTTCCTCCATCTCAGGGCTTCAGGGTGTGCTGCTCGACCACGCCGAGACATCCCCCGACTCGAATCCGTCAGCGAATATTCCAGAACTCAGGCCAAAAAACAAACCGTCGAGGTAGAGATCGAAATCAGCCTGGGAACCGACCGCCTCGACCGCGAAATCGCAGAGTGCCGACAACGTGCCGACCGGTGTCGTCAATCTGTTGGTCAGGAACAGCCAGGCCCCACCCTCATCCTCCAGCAACGAGGCCCGCGAGGTCGTGCCGAGGCTCGCCCCGGTGCACGATGCGCCGTCGAAGAACTCGCAGGTCTCGGCAAACAGGGCGACCTCGCCGCTCGTGGGGATGAACCTCACCCGTGCGCGGAGGTCGAGGTCCGAGGAGCTTTCGACCGGCACGCACTGGGAGAGAGAGGTCACGTCTCCGGTCGAGTTGAAGATTCGTGCCGAGGTGGAGAACGGTGATCCGTCGGAGTCGTCGACCGCCGGGGTGCCAGGCGTCACGGCGTTGGGTGCCACCGCCGCGACGACCCACGGATCGATGGTTGCCGGGCACTCGTCGAAGTGGCCGTTGGCGAAGAGGTTGACCGGATCGGCGCGGAAGAACGGCAGCACGAAGTCGCCACCGGGCACCATGTCGCCGTCACCATCGAGGGGGGTGCCAATCGAGTCGGTGATGGTGTCGCACACGAAGAGGCGGTAGAGATCGGGTTGGAGCGATACCCCGAGCCCGAGCTCTGCGGTCGCGGTCAGCGGACCGTCGGAAGTCAGCGACAGGCTCAATATCTCGATCGGAATGTCGTCGCCGGCCGCGCCGCCGGCGCAGGAGACGCTCGAGAAATCGGCGTCCGGGCCGGCGCCCACCAGCAGATAGCTGGCGGGATCGTCGGCACCCAGGAAGGGCTGCTCGGTGCCGCCGATCGTCACCTCGATTTGCCGGAGCTCTGCCCGAACGGTGTCGCACTCGGAGAGCGGTCCGGCCTCGGATGCGACCCCGGCGACCACCGGCGCAACGATCGGAACCACCTCGGCAAAGGCACTGGCCGAGGCTGTGACCGGCCCCTCCGTCGACTGAGCGGTGACCGTGGCCGTGTTGAGGAGATCCGCAGAAAGTGGCGGTGACTGGCAGTCGTAGCTGAATCTGCCGCCGTTGGGGGCCAGATCCGGGATCGAGCCCACGGCTCGGTCGCAGTCCGGCGACAGGGGATCCGACACCGCGACGTCGGTCTTCACGGTGTCCCCGTCGTTGGTGACCGTGATGGTGAAGGCCGCAGCCGATCCTTCGATCACCTGCTGCTCGAACGGCGCCTTGACGATCTCGATGGGGTTGCGCACGTTGACCAGCGCACTTGCCGAGGCGATCACCGGCAATCCGGTATCGGAGGTGGCGGTGACGGTCGCGACGTTTGTGAAGTCGGCGCTCAGCGGTCCCGTCTGACAGTCGTACGAGGGCGAGACGCCGGCCGGCAGATCGGGCAGCGTGCCGATCGCGCGGTCGCAGTCCGGGGTCAGCGGGTCCGATACCTCGAGGTCGGCCAGCCCGGCGGGACCGGGGTTGGTGAGGGTGATGGTAAAGGTGGCCGTGTCCCCGGGAGTCACGAGCTGCGACTCGGGGGCTTTGGTGATGTTGATCTCGGGGTCGAGGACGTCGACGAGGGCGGTATCCGCAACGGTCACGATGCCCGCCGGGCCCATGCCGGTGGCCGTGGCGACGTTGGTGAGGTCGGCGAACAGCGGCTCGGTGGTGCAGTCGTAGGAGGTCGAATCACCGGGCGCCAGATCGCCGAGCACGCCCGCGGCTCGTGCGCAGCTGGGGGTCAACGGGTCCGACACCGCGATGTCAGTTCGCACAACGTTGCCGGGGTTCGAAACCGTGATCGTGAATGTCGCGGTCTCGCCGGCCTGGATCTCC
>CBDTWX010000014.1:0-23082 GCA_965364305.1 uncultured Thermoanaerobaculia bacterium | reverse complement strand
GTGAGCACCGCCGATTTCTCGAGCCGGTTGCGTGCCGTTGGGATGGTCGTGCGGTCACCGGGCTCGACTCTGGTTCTCAAGACGATCGCCGGCGGTCGGGTCGAGACGCTCGCGGTGGCGCCTGGCGAACGCGTCGTTCGCGGCCAACCTGTGGCGACCCTCCATTCCCATGAGATGTTGACCCTGCAGAGCGAGATCCTGTTGGCCCTCGACCAGGTCAGGATGGCCGACCAACGGCTCGAGGCGGGACGGGAGCTCCTGGCGATCGAAGGCATCAGCCGAATCGAGCTCGAACGCCGCGAGCAGGAGTCGCTGTCGGCGAGCCTACGTTACAGTACGCTGAGGGAGGAGCTGCTCGATCACGGCCTTCCCGAGGACAGCCTCGATCGGATTCTCGAACACCAACGTTTGGATCCCCACCTTCCGGTGACGTCGCCGATTGACGGCGTGGTGCTCGAGGTTTCGGTGCAGGAGCAGGAGTGGGTGCAACCCTTTGCGCCGCTCATGGTCGTGGGTGATCCCGCCCGAATCGAGCTCGAGCTGCAGCTGGCGCCGGATCAGGCGACATCGGTGACCGCGGGCGATTCGGTCGAGTTTGCTCCCGTCGGCAGGCCTGACGAGGGGGGGAGAGCCACCGTGATCACCCGAGTTCCTCAGATCGATCCCGCGACCCGGACGGTCCTCCTCAGGGCCCGCATCGACAGCGACGGTCCGTCGTTTTTTCCGGGTGCGTTTGTCGAGGCTACGGTGAGGACCGGATCGGCAAGGAGGTCGCTCGCGGTCCCGCAATCGGCGGTCATCAACCTCGACGGCGGCGATGTCGTGTTCATCGCCTCCGGCGCCAACGAGTTCGTGGTCCGTCCGGTGGTGCTCGGTCAGGGTCAGGGCGATCTTTACGAGGTTGTCCGGGGTCTCAAAGAGGGTGAGGAGATCGCGGTTTCCGGGGTGTTTCTGCTCAAGTCGACGTTGGTGAAATCCGAGGGAGGGGAGGACTGATGCAACGTCTGGTCGAGCTTTCCCTCGCCCACCGGCTGGTGGTGGTGCTGCTGGCAGTGCTCCTCATCGCCGCTGGGTGGATGTCGTTCCGGAGCCTGCCGATCGATGCCTTCCCGGATGTGACCAATATCCAGGTGACCGTGATCTCGCAGGCGGCCACTCTTTCGCCCCTCGAGATCGAACAACTCGTGACCTATCCCATCGAGCAGGCGTGTGCCGGTCTCCCGCACTCAACCGAGGTGCGTTCGCTCTCCAAGTTCGGGCTGTCCATGGTGACCGTGGTGTTCGAAGACGGGACTGACATCTACTTTGCCAGGCAGCTGGTTCTGGAGCGGATCTTCTCCGTCCGGGGCGAGCTCCCTGACGGTGCGAGCAGCGGTCTCGGTCCGATCTCGACCGGCCTCGGCGAGGTCTACCAGTACACCCTGGAGAGCGACAGCCGCGATCTCATGGAGCTTCGGTCGTTGCAGGACTGGGTGCTGAGGCCGATTCTTCGCACCGTGCCGGGTGTCGCCGGCGTCGACAGTTTCGGCGGCTACGTCCGACAGTTCCACGTCGTCGCCGACCCCATGGCTCTGCGTCAGTTCGGGCTTGCCCTCGAAGAGCTGGCTGCGGCCGTCGCGGCCAACAACGGCGTGGCGGGCGGTGCCTACGTCGAGCGTGGCGGCGAACAGTTCGTTGTCCGTGGCGACGGCTGGGTGAGGGGCGCGGAAGACCTCGAGAACACCGTCGTCGCCTACCGTGACAACGTCCCGGTGCTCCTGCGTCAGGTGGCGGCCGTGGAGCTCGCCCCCGAGATCCGTCAGGGTGCCATCAGCCGCGACGCCCGGGGTGAGACCGTCGCCGGAATCGTCCTCATGCTGCGTGGTGGGTCGGGCCGCGATGTGGTCGCTGGAGTGCGCGAAAAACTCGAGCTGGCCCGCCAGTCGCTGCCGCCGGATGTCGAGATCGTGCCGTTTTACGATCGCAACGAGTTGGTCACGACCGCTCTCGGCACCGTGAGAGGAGCGCTCATTCAGGGTGCCGTCCTGGTGCTGTTGGTGTTGCTGTTCTTCATGGGCCATCTCCGCTCTGCGGCGCTGGTGGCGCTGCAGTTGCCTCTGGCCGCACTCGCCACTTTCCTCGTGATGGGGCTTCTCGGCATGTCGCTCAATCTGATGACCCTATCAGGTCTCGCGATTGCCATCGGCATGCTCGGCGACGGTGCCATCGTGCTGGTCGAGAACGCGGTCCGGCTTCTAGCGCGCCCAGACGACGCAAAGCGGCCGCGCTGCGGTCTGATGTGCCAGGCCGCCACCGAGGTGGCCCGGCCCGTCGCTTTCGGGGTTGCGGTGATCATCGTGGTGTTCATCCCCATCGCTTCGCTGCAGGGGATGGAGGGCAAAATGTTCGCGCCCCTGGCCTACACCATCGGCATCGCCCTCGGCTGTTCTCTGCTCCTCACGATGACCGTCATCCCCGTCCTCGCGTCGGTGGTGCTCAGACCGGTGCCGGTCTTCGGCGGCGGCAGATTCACCCACCCCGCAGACGTGGTGCGGAGGATGTATCGCCCGCATCTCCGGTGGGCACTCGACCACCCGTGGGTGGTGCTCGGCGCCGCAGTGGGTCTGCTCGTTGCCGCGGGCGCTCTGGTGCCGACTCTCGGCACCGAGTTTCTGCCGACGATGGACGAGGGCTCGATCGTCGTGCAGCCGTTCCAGATCCCCTCGGTGTCTCTTGAACAGTCGCTGGAGACGGTGGCGCTGATCGAGGCGACGATCATGGAGCTGCCCGAGGTCCGGCACGTGGTCAGCCGCACCGGGCGTTCGGATATCTCATCCGACCCCATGGGAGTCGGCGAGAGCGACACCTACGTGTTGCTGGCCCCGCGGTCGGAATGGACGACAGCTCGCACGAAGGAGGGTCTGGTGGCCGCGATTCGAGAACGGCTCAATACCATCCCGGGTGTGGAGTTCGGCTATACCCAGCCCATCCAGATGCGAGTGGATGAGCTCCTGTCAGGTGTCAAATCGCAGATCGCGGTGAAGATATATGGAGATGACCTCCACGAGCTGGCGCGGCTCGGCGACGACGCGGCGGCGATCATGTCCGAGATCCGCGGCGCGGCTGACATCAAGGTCGAGGCCGTCGAGGGTCTGGGTTATCTCCAGATCGACATGGACCGGCGGCGCATGGCGAGGATGGGCGTCAGTGTCGCCCAGGTGAGGACGCTGATAGAAACCGCCATCGGTGGCAGGGTCGTGACCACCATGCCGGAGGGAGATCGCAGGACCGATGTGGTGGTGCGGCTCCCGCGGTCCTTTACCGCCGAGGTGGAGAATCTGCGCGAACTGCCGCTCTCGACACCGACAGGCGCACGTGTGACTCTTCGCGAGGTCGTCGACATCGGGGTCGTCGAGGGCCCGGCCCAGATTTCCCGAGAGGATGGTAAGCGCCGGGTGGTGGTGGAGCTCAACGTGATCGACCGAGATATCGGTGGTTTTGTGGAGGAGGCCCAGCAACAGTTGCTGGAGAGACTCGAGCTGCCGACCGGATATTTCGTCACCTGGGGCGGACAGTTCGAGCAGCAGCAGCGGGCTATGGCCCGGCTTCGTCTGATGGTTCCGGTCGTCCTGGTGTTGATTTTTATCCTGCTCTATCTCAACTTCCGGTCGACCCGGCCGGCGCTCCTGATTCTCGTCAACATCCCCCTGGCGCTCGTGGGTGGGGTCTTCGGGCTCAAGCTCTTCGGCATGTACCTTTCGGTTTCGGCCTCGGTTGGTTTTATCGCGCTCTTTGGCATCGCGGTCCTCAACGGTTTGGTGATGGTGGAGTTCTTCCGCAATCTCGAGTCGGAAGGAATGCCTCGAGCCGAGGCGGTCGCGGAGGGTGCGGAGCTCAGGCTGCGCCCGGTCCTGATGACGGCGGCAACCACCGCCCTCGGGCTCGTGCCCATGGTCTGGGCGAGTGGCGTCGGTTCGGAGGTACAGCGACCGCTGGCAGTCGTGGTGGTCTTTGGAGTCGTGACCTCGACCCTGTTGACGCTGATGGTGCTGCCGGTGTTGTACCTGAGATTCGGTGGCACTGTCGGTGGGGATGGCTGACCTTCCTCGTGCCGGGGGGACCGAGAAAGATCAATCGCCTTTTTCGGCCACCAGCTCGCGGACCGCGCTGAGCTGCTCGCCGGTGCCGTAGACCAGCAGCACGTCACCGGCGTGCAGATCGAGGTCGGGAGGAGGGTTGGGCCGAAGCTCACCGCCGCGTTCCAGTGCCACAACCGTGGCTCCGGTGCGCTGGCGCAGCGCCAGTGTCTGCAGGGAACAGCCGTCGAAGCTGCAACCGGAGGCGATTTCGGCCCGGCCGAGATCGGCCAGCTCGCGCAGCGCCTCGAGGGTCAAACCGTCATCCTCGGGCGTGGTACCCCGCAGCGCGCCGTAGTGTGCGGCGCGCAGGGCCGATCGCTCGCGTCGCACCATAGTTTCGGACGCACCGTAAAGGCGCAGCACCCGAGATGTGAGCTCAATGGAGGTCTCGAACTCCTCGGGGATGACCTGATCGGCGCCGAGCTTTTCGAGAGCCTCCACCTCGAGGACGTATCGGGTGCGCGCGAGGATGGTCACCTCGGGCGCCAGCCGATGGGCCACAGCCACCACCTGGCGAGTCGCCGCCGCGTCGGGCAGCGCCAACACCGCCTCGCGGGTGGCATCGCCGTAGATGGCCCTCCCTCCGCCACCGACCACTTCACGCACGGCAGCGCCGTTGAGGTCGACGACGACGTGCGGCACCACGAGGGCGCTGAGGGAACGGGCCACGTTTCGGCCATTGACGCCGTAGCCGACCACGATCACGTGATCTTCTAAACCGCCCGTCGTGCCCTCGACCACCGGAACCGGCCCCGGCCTCCGGCTCTCGATCCAGCGCGCCAGCGGGGTCGAGCCCAGCAGCACGAATGGCGTTGCCACCATGGTCGGCACCGCCACCGCCAGAAACACGACCGACGCGGACTCGCTGGCCAGGCCGAGCCTTCCGGCCTCGGCCGCCACCACGATTCCGAGCTCGCCGACCTGCGCCAGGGCAAGTCCCGAGGCTGTCGCTGTCGCCAGCGAGCGCACCGCCGGCAACACAGCCAGAGCGGCAATCAGAGCCTTCCCCAGAATGGCGACCACCACGAGGCCTGCGACCAAACCGGGACGCTCGATCCACAGGTCAAGATCCAGCAGCATGCCGATGGAGACGAAGAACAGGCTGTTGAAGACGTCGCGGAACGGCGTCATGTCGGCCACGATCTGGGCGACGTAGTCGGACTCGGAGATCACCATTCCGGCGATGAACGCGCCCAGCGCCATCGACACCCCGAACTCGCCCAAGAGCACCGCGGTCCCGAGCACGATCAAGACCACCGTCAGAGTGAAGAGTTCGCGGCTTCGGGTGGCTACGATGTGCGCACACAACCATGGAACCACGAAGCGCGCGGCGACGATTACTCCGGCCACCACCGCCACCGATTCGAAGGCGACAAAGGCGATGTCCCCGGCCGAACCGGCCTTGCCCGCGAGCAGCGGCAAGGCAAGCATGACCGGAATCACCGCCAGGTCCTGGAACAGGAGCACGCCGACAGCCGTTCGCCCCGCGGGGTTGGCGGTCTGGCCTCGGTCCTCGAGCAGCCAGATCACCAGCGCCGTGGAGGAGAGACCGACGGCCAGGCCCCACGCCGTCGCCTCGCGCCACGGCAAACCGAAACCCCGCACGAGGAGGGCGACCGAGGCGGAAGTCAATACGTACTGCAGACCGCCGCCACCGAGGACCGCGGCGCGCATCCGCCACAGATCGCGCAGCGAGATCTTGAGACCGACCATGAAGAGCAGCAGCATCACGCCGATCTCGGCCACCAGCTCGATCTTTTGGCGGTCGTTCACCAACCCCAGCCCGGCCGGCCCGATGGCGACCCCGGCGAGGATGAAGCCCACTACCGGTGGCACCTTGAAGCGCCGCAGGACCACCGCGGCGATCACAGCCACAGCCATCACCAACACGATCTCGGTCAGCACGCCATGCATGAGCAGAGGGTACACCGGACAGGGGGAGGGAAGAACCCGGTGCCTTCGAATCACCGGAACGCGCGCAAGAGTTTTTCATTTTGGAGAGTTGACCGATGGAATGTGTTTCGCAAGCCGTCGATGTCTCGGCTCATCCGGAATTCAGTGAGTTGACGAGAGACTGAAGGTTTCCTGCAGCGGCAGCAATCAGTGTCAATGGCAGTCGTCAGCTGACGAGATTCAGGCGCTCGTGCCACGCCGCGATGGACTCATCGGGGTAGCGGGGGAAGAGCTTGTCCTGCGTATCCTGGCCGGCTGTCACCCACGACGCTCTGAAGTCGAGCATCAGGTGGGTTCGCTCCGGTGGTCTCGGCAGCTCGCTGTCGATGGCCGAGGCGAAGGGATGGACGAGCCCCGGCCAACGCGGGTCCCAAACCCAGAGTGCGCTGCCGCAGAGCTGGCAGAATCGACGTTCGGCCGGGCTCAGCGCCACCTCACCCGTCTCCGGGTCTTCGATCTTCGCCCGGTAGACTGTGATGTTCTCCTCCCCCTTGACCTCGAGAGTGCCGAAATCGCCGCCGAGATTGATAGCGTATCCGCCGCCGCCGGCCGTCTTGCGGCAGATCGAGCAGTAGCAGAGGTTGAAGGGGTACGGGTGAGCTGATTCGAGCTGAAACCCCACCGCGCCGCAGTGGCACGAGCCTTCCAGTTTCATATCGTATCTCCTCGGCCTATCAATACCGTGTCAGCCATTGCTCCTCCCGATTCTCGCTGCAGAGTCGGTCTCATCACCGCATGGCGACCAACAGGAGGCACCCGACCTTCAGCAGTGGGTTCGACGGCAGCCGACAAATTGGAAGGGTCGGGATGGGCCTTCTCAGAGCTGAGATTTGAAGTAGTTGACCGACTGCTTGAAGGTCTTCCAAACGTGCTCGACCTCGGCCTGGAGGGCCTCCCACGATGACTCTCCGGCTTCCTTGAGCTCGGCGAGCTTTTTGACGGCGACGTCCCTCGCCTCGCGCGCTTTCTCGAGATGAGGTTCGAGCTTTTCCTTGGTCGCCTCGCTCGCTGCCGACAGCTTCTCCTCGAGCTTGTCGATCTCGTCGTTCCATTCGTCCAGCTGGGCCTTCATCTTTTCGACGTAGTCTTCTCGATCTGCCATGTCATCCTCCATTCATTTTTTGCGGACAGCGACACCTCTCAGGGATCGCTTCTCGTCAGAGTTTCGCGGCATTGTAGCGCATCGAGGTCTGCCGTCCAGGCGCCACGCTCACAGGCTGATCAACCCGGGCCCTCGCCAGGCCCTCAATAATAAGACGAAAAGAACGGCGGCGTCATCAACGCCGCCGTTCGTCTTTCCGCATCAGTGAACCTCGGTCTTGAACCGGCGCACAAACAGCAAACTGCTAGCGCATTGCCGCCATCTTAGAGCCCTTGCTGGCGGGCATGTCGAACCTGTCGAGGGTCATCACCTTGGTCCACGCATCGACGAAGTCGTGAACGAACTTCTCTTCTCCGTCGTTGGCCGCGTAGACTTCGGCGACCGCACGAAGCTCGGCGTGCGAGCCGAACACCAGATCGACCGGAGTGGCCGTCCATTTGAGCTCGCCAGTTGCGCGATCTCGACCCTCGTAGATGCCTTCGTCCGTCGACGACTTCGACCATTTGTTCGTCATGCTCAGCAGATTGACGAAGAAATCATTGCTCAGCGTGCCTGGCCGATCGGTGAACACACCGTGATCAGAACCCCCGGTATTTGCATCGAGGGCCCGCATGCCGCCGATCAGGACGGTCATCTCCGGTATGGTCAGTGTCAGCAGATTCGCCTTGTCGACCATCGAGGCCGCAGGCGACAGAACAGCGTCCTCGCCATAGTAGTTGCGGAATGCGTCTGCTCTCGGCTCGAGAACGCTGAACGACTCGATATCGGTCTGATCCTGGGAGGCATCAGCGCGACCCGGTGCAAAAGGCACCTGCACGTCATGCCCGGCTGCCGCGGCAGCCTGCTCGATGCCCGCAGCTCCACCCAGCACGATCAGATCGGCGAGCGAGACCCGCTTCCCGCCTCGCTGCGCGTTGTTGAATTCGTTCTGAATTCGTTCGAGTTGCGTCAGGACTTTTTCGAGCTCTTGGGGGTTGTTGACCTCCCAGGTACTCTGGGGCGCGAGGCGAACTCGTGCGCCGTTCGCGCCACCGCGCATGTCGGTGCCGCGGAATGTGGAGGCCGACGCCCAGGCCGCCCCGACCAGCTCGGGAACGCTCAGACCCGAGTCGAGGATCTCGCCCTTCAGCTCGGCGATATCGCCCGCGTCGATCAGTTCGTGATCAACTGCCGGGACGGGGTCCTGCCAGAGCAGTTCCTCATCAGGAATGTGGTTTCCAACGTATCGAGCGCGTGGACCCATGTCGCGGTGGGTGAGCTTGAACCACGCCTTGGCGAAAGCAAGCTCGAATTCTTCCGGATTCTCGAGGAAGCGCTTCGAGATCTCACGGTAGCTCGGATCGACCTTCAGTGAGAGATCCGTTGTTAGCATGACAGGCGCGCGCCGTTTTGCCGGATCGTGCGCGTCGGGCACGATGTCCGCTGCTGCCGGATCCTTGGGAATCCACTGGGTGGCACCGGCGGGGCTTTTCGTCTTGACCCACTCATAGGCGAACAGGTTCTCGAGATAGTTCATGCTCCACTTGACCGGAGTTGTGGTCCATGCACCTTCCAGACCGCTGGTGACAGTGTCGCCAGCGTTGCCGCTGCCGCAATCATTCGTCCAGCCGAAGCCTTGTTCCTCGAGACCCGCGGCGGCGGGCTCTGGCCCTACACAGTCGCCGGGTTTGTGGGCACCGTGATTCTTGCCGAACGTATGCCCACCGGCAATCAGTGCAACGGTCTCCTCATCATTCATCGCCATGCGAGCGAAGGTCTCTCGAATGTCCGTGGCAGCCAGAAGCGGATCCGGGTTGCCGTTCGGGCCTTCAGGATTCACGTAGATCAGGCCCATCTGGACCGCGGCCAGCGGCTTTTCCAGCTCCCGGTCGCCTTTGTAGCGCTCATCGGCGAGCATCACGCTCTCGGGTCCCCAGTAGACCAGGTCGGCTTCCCAGTCGTCTTCACGGCCGCCGGCGAAACCGAAGGTCTTGAAGCCCATGGATTCGAGCGCAACGTTGCCCGTCAGCACCATCAGGTCGGCCCACGAGAGCTTGCTGCCGTACTTCTGCTTGACCGGCCAGAGCAGGCGCCGTGCCTTGTCGAGGTTGGCGTTGTCGGGCCAGCTGTTCAGGGGATCGAAACGCTGCTGACCGCCCCCGGCGCCGCCTCGGCCATCGAGCGTGCGGTATGTGCCGGCACTGTGCCAGGCCATGCGGATGAAGAACGGCCCGTAGTGACCATAGTCCGCCGGCCACCAGTCCTGTGAATCCATCATCAACGCCTCGATATCCTTCTTCACGGCGTCGAGGTCGAGAGTTGCAAACTCCGCGGCGTAGTCGAAGTCTTCGCCCATCGGGTTGGATTCAGTGCCGTGGGCGCGAAGCGGGCTGAGGTCCAGCTGTTCAGGCCACCAGAACTGATTCGATTTCGCCATACCCTGGGCAGACGCAGGGCTCGACGACAGCATCGGTGTCATCGTTACCGCCAAGGCGGCCAACAGAGACAGTGTGGTTTTCCGCATTTCTTTGTTCCTCCCTTTGGAAATTAGTGTTCGTACCTATCGTTGATTCGCATATCCCCCGAGAAACCGTTGATACGTGTTGTCCACAGTGCACCGGCGAAGCCGATGGGATGCACATATCTTTCCATTTTTGAGCCTCGGCAGTTTTGAACGATTTTTTCGGCAGATTGCCGAGCGGTGAGGGTTCATCGGAGTTCGATCTACCCGCATGCTTGCATCCCCCCGACTCGCGATTGACGGCTATTCGACCGTCATTGTAAACCAACAGACGAACGCGCCTTATTTCTTCCCAAACGTGATGGGATGGGAGCCACGAATTTTACATTGCTGTTGGGAACATAGCGGCAGCACGGGTTCCGTGAGCCTCGTAATAGAGTTCCCGAAACACGGACTGGGGCTGATTTCCTCGTGTCGGGTGCTCGATCTCGTGACTCTGCTCATGACCGGGTTTTCGATGGAAGCCCACGCGACACCCGTGATGCACGCAAAACGGTGCCATGTTCGCAATTGTCGCCTTTGTCCCGCCATGATCCCTGTCGTCCCGAGGAACTGCATATCTGGCCCGGTCTTGAGTAGACTCGGTGCGGGGCAGCATGGTGACACAGATCTCTCCCGAGGGTGCGCTCACACCGCGGTGGTATTCGCGCCCGCTGATCCAGTGGGCCCTCATCGTCCTTGCCATTGGTCTGCTGATGTTTGCTTACCACTACCTGGCATACCTCGCCGAGGGCCACCGCAAGCACGTTGCAGAGCCCTTGATCAACGAGCTCACGGGAGCGTTCACCGCGGGACTGCTGTTCTTCCCGATCTTGCGGTTGGTGCGTCGGTACCCTCTGCACCGTTCCGATTGGTGGCGGGTGGTGCCGGTGTACCTCGCAGGACTCGTGGCGTTCGGGATCGCCGCGACCTCGTTGATGTGGCTGCTTCGCGAGATCCTGTATCCGCTTCTCGGACGTGGAGACTTCGACTATGGGATCATGCCGCTCCGATATCTGATGGAGTTCCCACTGCAGGTGATCATCTTCTCGATCATGGTCGGTGCGATCCACGGGGCCGACGCGTTCCGAGCCGCCCGCGAACGCCAGATCCACGCGGCTCAGCTCGAGGCCAGTCTGGCGCGCGCCGAGCTCCGGAGTCTGAGGTTCCAGCTGCAACCGCACTTCTTGTTCAACGCGCTCAACACCGTGTCGTCGACGATGTACCGCGACCCGAATGCCGCGGATGAGATCCTCGACCGGCTGGCCGAGCTTCTCCGGGCATCGCTCAATACTGCCCGGACCGACGAGGTCCCGCTCGCGGACGAGCTTGAGATTCTCGACAACTACCTCGCCGTGCTCGATGCACGTTTCGGGGACCGGTTGACGGTCGAGATCGACATCGCAGCCGACGCCCAAAGGGCGCTCGTTCCGTCGATGCTGCTGCAGCCTCTGGTGGAAAACGCGATCCGACATGGCAGCCTCGAGCAGAGCGGGCGGGGACGCGTGTGGATCCGTTCGTCGATTGACGGCGAGGAGCTCAGCCTGTTGGTCGAAGACGACGGTCCGGGGTCGGCGGTCGACAATCCGATGACGACAAACGGCCTCGGGCTCTCGGCGACCGCCGACCGCCTGCGGTTGCTCCATGGCGATGCCTGCCGCTTCGAGACAGAAAACCTTCCTCGAGGGGGCTTTCGAGTCGCGATCACCCTGCCGTTTCGTGTCGAAGGGGAGCAATCCTCGTGATCCGAGTTCTTATCGTCGACGACGAGGCGCCGGCGCGCCGCAAAATCGTGGATCTGGTTGAAGCCGCTTCCGATGTCGAGGTCGTGGGGGAGGCCGAAGACGGGACCCAGGCCGTCGACCGGATTCTCGAGCTCAGACCGGATCTCGTTTTTCTCGATATCCAGATGCCCAATATCGACGGCTTTGGCGTCATCGAAGCGATCGGGGTCGACCGGATGCCAATCATCGTCTTTATCACCGCCTTCGACGAGCACGCCGTGCGCGCCTTCGAGGTCCACGCCATGGACTACCTCTTGAAGCCCTTCGCTCCGTCGCGTTTCGAGAACGTGCTCGAGAGGGCTCGTCGGCGGATCGCCTCGTCCTCGGCCCGCAGGAGGGACGAAAGGCTCGACCTCGTGCTCGCTGAACTTGGCAGGGCGCGCGCTCCGGTGCGAAGGCTGATGGCGAGCGCCGGTCACGATCGACAGGTGCTGGTCGATCTGTCGACGGTGACCGTGATTCGATCGGATCGCAACTACCTCTGCCTGGTGACGCCGAGGGGTGAGTTTCGCCGGCGGGGAACGCTCAGCGAGCTGGAAAGCCGGCTCGACGGCGAAGAGTTCCTGCGGATCAACCGCTCCCAGATCGTTCGCCTCGAGGCGGTCCGCGAGGTTCAACCGTGGTTTCACGGTGACGCCAGGATCGTGCTGGATGACGGGACGGTTCTGACGTGGAGCCGGCGCTATCGCAGTGGCTCCATCGATCGGTTTTGAGCCCCACCGACCGCTGATCGAAACCGGCGAGGGTATCGTCTCTTCCATCGGCACGCCCGTCTCCGCGTGTTCTTTTGAGCTCCGCCTTCCACCGTTTGTCCCTTTGTAGTGCCGTCTGTCCCATACTGGTGGACGCTTCGTTTGACAGCGCCTACCTTTCGGGCGTGGACCCGACCACGTCTGAAACCGTGGAAACGCCACGACGAGGAGGCATAAATGTCACTACGACGACTGATCACACTCGGCTGCGCTGTTCTCTTCGCGGTCGCCTGTTCCAGCGACCCTCATCGCGGCACCGTCGAGCTGATCCAGCTCCCGGCCCCCTCGCTTCAGCAATCGGTCCTGCCGAACCCCGTAACTCAAACCACGCTGGTCTATCTTCCGCCCGGTCATGAAACGAGTGATCGACGGTATTCGACGGTCTACTATCTCCCCGGTTTTACGACCGACCCGACCGAGTACGTCGATCAGACCTTTCAGGGTCTGCACCTCAGGGTGACGATGGACACGCTGATCCGAATCGGTCGGATCGAGCCGATGATCGTCGTCATTCCAAACGGGCGAAACCAACTCGGGGGAAGCTTCTGGGTCGATTCGCCGGTGACGGGGAATTGGTCGCGCCACATCGTCGATGATGTCGTCCCATCCATCGACCAGCGGTACCCGACGATCCCCGAGCAGGGCTCGCGCGGGCTTGCGGGGGACTCGATGGGCGGGTTCGGCGCGTTCCATTTGGTGTTCAACTATCCCGGGATCTTTGGCGCGGTCTATGCCATCAGCCCGGCGCTCTTTGCCGACGAAGGGCCGGTTGATGACTGGATGTTCGGCGACCCACGCAGGGTCGAAGCCGACCTCGAACTGATCGCCGAGCTCGAGGCGCTCGATCGGGACGGCGCGTCGCGCAGGCTCTCCGAGGCGGCCAACGCCCTCCTCGCCGAGCGCGACCGGGGTGCGTTTTTCCGTGCCTTCAACTGGGCCTACGGAGCCGCCTTCGTACCGACAACCGACGCTGCGCCGCCGCTGGTCGAGTACCCGTTTCGGATGACTCCGGGAGGACCTGCGGTCGTTCCCGCTCGCCGTGCCCGCTGGGCGTCCGGGTTCGGCGCGCTCGAGGCCAAGGTCGAGGCCTTGTCCCAGAACCTTGATGGCTTGAGAGGGCTGGTTCTCGACTACGGCCGCAACGACTCGCTGACGTGGATTCCCCGGGGATGCGAACGGTTGTCGGAGCTGCTCACGGGCGCCGGGGTCCTGCACGAGGTTCGCGTTCACGACGGCAGTCATTCCGGCAGTACGCGGTGGCGGATCGAGTACGAGCTGTTGCCTTTCTTCTCGACCCTCCTGGCCCACGGTGGGGGAGACCGGAACAACCCGGCGGGCGCCGAGACCGCTCCGGGGAGGTCATCATGAAGGCTCCGGTAAACGCCCCGAGTGTGATCGCGACAGAGCGGGCCACGCGATGGATGATGACGGGCGGCGGCATCCTGGTCGGGAGCCTGGCCGTCATCAAGCTGGCGCTCCATCTGCTGACGACCGGTCGATTCGGCTACGGTTTCTTTGTCGACGAGCTCTACTTTATCGCCTGTTCGGAGCACCTTGCGTGGGGGTTTGTCGATATGCCGCCGTTCTTCCCGGCGTTGACCGCCGTGGTCCGCGCCGTTTTTGGAGATTCCCTCGCCGCCATTCGCCTGGTGCCGACCCTGTCCGGTGCCGTTCTGGTGCTGCTCACCGGTCGAATAGCGTTTGATCTCGGCGGTGGTCGATTCGCCCAGGGCGTCGCCGCGCTGAGCATCGTCACCGCACCGATCTGGCTGACCATGCACAGCCTCCACACCATGAACGCCGTCGAGCAGCTGGTGTGGACCGCGGCGGCTTGGATCGTCGTGCGGATCATCCGCGACGAAAACCAGAAGCTGTGGCTCGTGTTCGGTCTGATTGCGGGCGTCGGGCTGCTCACAAAACACTCGATGCTCCTCTTCGGTTTTGCGATCGTGATCGGATTCATGGTCACCCGGCAACGGTTCGTCTTTGCCCGAATGTGGATCTGGATTGGGGGCCTGGTTGCGTTCGTGATGTTCCTGCCGAATCTGGTGTGGATGATCGGACATGGATTTCCCCACCTCGAGATGCTCGAGATGATCCGTTGGCAGGGTCGCAACGTCGAGCTCGGTCCGTTCGACTTTCTCAGCCAGCAGGCGCTGTTTCTCAACCCGTTCAGCCTGCCGATCTGGACCGGGGGTTTGTGGTGGTATCTCGGCGACCGGGAAGGACGTCGCTACCGAGTGCTCGGCATCGCCTGGCTGGCGGTCATCATCGGGCTGCTGTTGCTCGACGGCCGGGTGTACTATGCCGCGCCGGCTCACCCGATGCTGCTGGCTGCTGGCGGTGTCGCCATCGAGAGGTGGCTCAAGGCCGGTCGGCGCCGGGCGCTCAAACCGGTGCTGGTGACGCTTCTGGTCGTGAGCGGAACGGTCACCGCTCCCGCCTGGCTGCCCTGTCTTCCTCCCGAGGTCTTTGTCCGGTTTTCCGAGACCACCGGAATCACCCAGCAGCGGATCGAGAACCACCGTTTGGGGGCTCTTCCTCAGCTTCATGCCGATCGTTTCGGTTGGCCCGAGATGGCTTCCACCGTGGCCGCGATCTACCACTCGCTGCCCCCGGAAGAACGGTCCAAGGCGATGATCTTCGGTCAAAACTATGGCCAGGCCGGTGCGATCGATCTGTTCGGACCCGAGCTCGGTCTCCCAAAGGCGATCAGCGCCCATCTCACCTACCATCTGTGGGGGCCTCGAGATGCGACCGGGGAGGTCTGGATCGTCATGGAAGGAAACGCCGAGACTCTTCGCAACCTCTTCGAGACAGTCGAGCTTGCCGGTCGGGTCGAGCATCGATGGTCGATGCCGTACGAAAACTTCGACGTCTTCATATGTCGCGATCTTCGCGAGCCGGTTGCCGACCTATGGCCGAGGCTGCGGAACTTCGGATGAGTGGGTACTGCGTGCAGATTGATACGTCTCGCGCGCTCGCGAGTGACGAGGCTGCCAGTCGCCGGGCTATCATTCCCGTATGACCGAGACGAAGCTCGACCAACCCATACTTCTATTCGACGGCGACTGAGCATTCTGCACCTGGACGGCCCGGTGGGTCGTCGGGCGGACTGGCGACCACGTCGACGTGATGCCGTGGCAGAAGGCCCACCTCGAATCTCTCTGTCTGTCGGCCACGTCGGCTGCGCGAGCGGCGTGGTGGATCGAGAGCGCCCATCGGCGGGAATCCGGGCACCGGGCGATCGGCGCAGCCCTGGTGGCATGCGGCGGGCTCTGGCGATTCGCCGGCCGGCTGCTGTTGCTGCCGGCTCCCGTCGCCTGGTTGGCAGCCGCGGCTTACGCCGTCGTCGCCCGCTTCCGCGGATCTCTGCCCGGAATACGTCCGGCGTGCGCAGAGACCTATCCGTGGGACGCGGCCCGAGATCGCGACTGCGGATCTCAGCCCTGATGATGGATCTGCGCGACGTGCCGCGTCGATAGCACCTTGACCTTTTCAGTTCGGCGGAGGGCGGTCGTTGCGTCAGTCTGCCGGCAGAAGGGTCAGCACGATTTCCTTCTGACCCCTGCGCAGCTCGACTCCTGAAAAGGACGCCGAGAAGCCCTCGGTACGCACGGTGACGGCCCCGGCCACGCTGTCGATCTGTGGCTCGGTCAAGCAGGCGACAACGACACGCTGGACACCGTTGAACAACGGATGCGCACCCGCTCCATCAGTCAGGAATGTGAGATTGTGCATTTTTGTGCCGGTGAAGATGCGCCGTAGGATCCGAAGCACTACATTGATTGTGAAGGGGGCGGGCAATGGTGGGACGGATCACAACGGGGATCATCTTGGGGCTGGCGTGGTCGGTTGGGGTTTCGGCCGAGGTGATGTTGTGCACCGGCGGTTTACCCTCAGCTGAGTTCTCCTCGTCCGACGGGCCGATCATTGCGGCGCAGTGCACTCTCGAGGCGGCGACCAGCGGCACCATCCTGGTGATCGCCAGCACGGGCGTGAATCGAGCGGACACGGACTACGCCCAGATCCGCCTCAAGGTCAGCCTGAACCAACCCGGCGGACCGGGCCTTCCAACCTCCGAGCGGGTTCACGATGTCTACGGCACGGCCTATCTCGAGCGCCAGAATTCCATGGCGACCGTGGCCATGCCGGTGATCGCCGGCAGTCACACCCTCTACTATCTCGCCGAACGGGTGGTGGGAACTGCGAGCGCGGTTCTTTTCCGTCCGCGCATCATGGCCATCTTCATCCCGGATTTCGAGTCGAATATCCGCGTCTGCGAGGGGCGGTTCATCGGGGAGTTCACGACCACCTCGGCCTCACAAACGACCGTGGCCTCGTGCACCCTGGCGAATCTCGGGATGGGTTCGGCTCTGGTCGCATCTGATTCATGGATGTCGTTGTCCGACACCGACGCTGAGCTTTCGGCCGATCTTCGGATAGACCGGATAGGCGACACCACGATTTACGCGCCCGGCAGCCAACGCTGGCTCGAGGTGGTCGGGGACCTGGTCTACGATGGCCTCGATTCCGTCTTCGCCTCCAGTTCTCTCGCCAATCTCGGGCCGTGCACGGCCACGTTCTACTTGACGGCCAGCCGCGACTCTGGGATCGGAACGGTGTCCTTGAATCAATCGGGGGTGGCGGCTCTGTGGGCGGCCACCGGTGGCCCTGTGTTGGCGAACGGCGAGGCCCTGTCCGCCGACTGGACAACAACATCGGAGGCGCCGCAAACGATGCTCCAGGCCAACCTCAATCCCACCGTCGACGGGTACTTTCTGATTCTCGCCACGGCATCGATCAGCGGCCATCTGGCGGACTACCTTGCCCACTTCGTGGCCAGAGTCGATTCCGGCGACGACATCGCAAACCGCGATGTGAAGATCAGCGACTACATCAGTCGTAACCTGGCCTTGTCCGATCTGGTGCCGGTGGAAGCCGGAAGCCACACGATCCGGGTGTTCGGGGGGCGCTCCGACACCCCGGCCACCACGAATCTGCGGGTGCGGGCCGCATCACTGGCGGTTGTCTTTTTTCCGAAGGAGATGGTGGCAATCTTTGGTGACGATTTCGAGATCGGCTCGGATCTCCGGTGGTCTGCGTCAATCCCTTGACCACAGTGCAGATGTGGTGTGGCCCGTGCCGGGTATCGCACATTCACAGCGATGATGATCGGGGGCCAGGACCGATCGTCTGACCTGTTGCCGATTGCAAATCCGGGGAGGCCACGATCGTCAGAAGTGTCGTTTCCGCCACCCTTTGCCATCGCCTCAGCTCGATGCACTGCTCGGCCTTCGTGAAACCGGAAGATATCGTGTGGCGATCACCGGCGACTGCAAGCTGGTGTCTGCGCTCCTTTGCAGACGATGATCAATTGCCAGGTGCCTGCCTCGTTCAAACAAATGTGGCGCCAGGGGGGGATGTTCCGAGTAGGATCGGGGCGTGGCAACGAGGGCTTTTCTCGTGTGCATCGCTGTCCTGGGCCCTTTCCTAACCGGCACCATGGTCGGGTGTCGGCGCGAACCCCCACGAGGCGAAGCCGGGCGTGATGCGGCTCACCAGGTGGTCGTTGAAGAGGTTGGGAAATTGGAGCAAATCGATTCCCTGCCCGGTTGGGCAGTCGACCGATGGCAGGACTTCGGCCCTCTTCCGACGCCGAGACCGAATGACTGGCTCTCGGTCCATCGGGAGACGGGTCAAACCTTTGAGAGTTTTGTCGGGTCGCGTCCGAACCGGCCTGATCGCGTGCGTTCAACCCTGGTCCTGCAGCCACTCGGAGGGTTTGCAGTCGATGGAGCTCCTGCGCCCGAGGTTCTGAGACGCTTCGCCGCTGTGTTTTTCGGGCTGGATGCGCAGGTCTTCCCGCCGATCGATCTGAGACACGTTGAGATTAGATCACGGCGCGAACCCGCTCTTCGACAGCGCCAGCTGCTGACCGGGGATCTCTTGGACCTGCTCAGAGCCAACCTCCCTGATCACGCGTTCAGTTTCATCGGCATCACGATGGAGGACCTCTATCCGGCTCCGGACTGGAACTATGTTTTCGGTCAGGCGTCGTTGCGGGACCGGGTGGCCGTTTACAGTTTCGTCCGCTATCTTCCGGCATTCTGGGGCGAGTCGGACGACGACCCGGAGCTGGTCTTGCGCCGTAGCTGCAGGGTGCTGGCCCACGAAACCGCCCACGCCTTCGGCATCCTCCATTGCGTAGAGCACCTGTGCCTCATGAACGGGTCAAACCACCTTGAGGAAAGCGATACCCGACCGCTGCGCCTTTGCCCGCAGGACCTCCGTAAGCTGCAGTGGAGCGTGGGTTTCGACGTCGTCGACCGTTATCGCCGGCTGGTTGGACTCTATCGCGAACTCGGCCTCGACGATGAGGCTCAGTGGATCGAACGCCGCCTCACGCACATTCAGGATGAGTGACAGAGCCGAGTATCTTGGGTTGTGGCGTGCGAGGATGAGCGTATTCTCCTTCCCAAGATCCTCGAACCTGGTGCGTATCTGCCGAGAATCAGAATGCCCACCGATTGCGGACAGCGATACCCGCCTGTCACGCGCGCAGTGACGCGGGAGCAGATCACACCTGGACGGGCGGCATCTCCATTTCGCCGCGGCGGAACACGGCCACGAACGCGTCGACGATCTGCGGATCGAAGTCTGAACCGGCGCCCTTGACGATGAGGTCCTTCGCCTCGAGCGGCGAGATGGCCTTGCGGTAAGGCCGATCGCTCGTGAGCGCATCGTACACGTCTGCAACGGCGAGGATCCTGGCCTCGAGCGGGATTTCCTCGCCGCGGGTCGGGTGATAGCCCGACCCGTCGAACTTGTCATGGTGGGCCAGAACGATCGGCAGGACGCGCCGGAGCGTACCGCCCACCGGCTCGAGGAACCGCACGCCCTGCTCGACGTGCCGATGGACCTGTTCGGACTCCGTCTCGGTCAGCTGCGCCGCCTTGTACAGCAGCTGGCGGCTGAGGTCGAGCTTTCCGATGTCGTGCAGCAGCGCGGCGGCGCGGACATCTTCGATTCGCTCGGCGCCGATGCGAAGCTCTGCCGCGATCTTCGACGCATAGATCGACACTCGGTACGAATGGTTCTCGGTGTACCTGTCCTTCGAGATGAAGTGGCGAAGGATCATCAGGACTCCGTTGTAGGTGCTGCGGAGCTCGCGAACCTGTGCCTTCTGGTGTTCGTGGAGCGTGCCCATCAGGTACGCGGTCACGATCAGGGTTCCTCCCCAGATGGTCGTGTCCAGCCACCTGGCGACCGCGAACTGCGCGGGATCGGCCAGCAACTTCGGGTCGAAAAGAGCCATCAGCACGACCAGCAGGATGCTCGCCAGCGCGGTCAGCGTGGCATGGCGTCGGCCGTACAGATACGCCGAGACCAGCGTCGGGAGGGTGTAGAAACCCAGAATCATCCGCTGCGACTCGACCAGGAAGTTCAGGGTCAGGGCGACGACAAAAAGCGAGAAGACGAGCCACAACTCTTTGTTGACTTGCTCGATCTGTTGAAGAAGGGCGCGCTTCACGGCCATCGCGGACCATGATACGCGAAGAAAACACGAATCTTCATCTTTATGGATGGCGCCCGTCGTCAATGCACACAATTATCAAGTGAGACTGAGTTTCAGGCACCTAGTGTCGGGATCGTGGAACCGGGCATCGTTTCGTGCGTCCAGGTCCGGTATCGTGTGTGACCGAGGAGGAGTTTCATGTTCGACAAATTCATCCGCCACAGCATCCTGACCAGCCTGCTCGTGTTCGTACCTCCGATCTTGACGATGCCGGTCGCCGTTCACGCACAATCCGACGATGATCTCGAGGCGTACATCCGATCCAACTACTCCAAGTTCGAGTATTGGATCCCTGCTCGGGACGGCGCCCGGCTCTACACCTCGGTCTATGTGCCGAACGACACATCCAAAAGCTACCCCATGCTGATGATTCGAACGCCCTACAGCTGCGGGCCGTATGGCGCGGATCGCTATCCGGACAGGCTCGGACCGTCGGCCAACATGGTGCACGAGGGCTACATCTTTGTCTGTCAGGACGTCCGCGGCCGCTTCATGTCCGAGGGCGAGTTCGTCAACATGAGACCCCATCGCCCAGCCAAGGAGGGGCCCCAGGATGTGGACGAGAGCTCCGACACCTGGGACACCGTCCAGTGGCTGGTCGAAAACGTGTCGGGAAACAGCGGCCGGGTCGGCCAATGGGGCAATTCCTACCCCGGCTTCTACGCCGCGGCCGGGGCGATCGATAGCCATCCGGCGCTCAAGGCGGTGTCGCCCAACGCTCCCATCGCCGACTGGTACTTCGACGACATGCACCACCACGGCGCGTTCACGCTGAGTCTCAGCTTTTCGTTCTTTGCCTCGTTCGGCCAGCCACGCCCCGAGCCGGTCACCGACTGGCCCGAGCGGTTCGACTTCGGGACCCCGGACGGCTACCAGTTTTTTCTCGACCTCGGATCGCTCAAAAATGTGGAGAGCGAGGTCTTCGAGGGGAGCATCCCGTTCTGGACCGCGATGGCGCAGCACCCCGACTACGACGAGTTCTGGCAGTCGCGCAACATCGTGCCCCATCTCAAGAACATCAGCGCCGCGGTGCTGACGGTGGGAGGTTGGTTCGACGCGGAGGACCTCTACGGGCCGCTCCATATCTATCCGTCGATCGAGCGTAACAACCCGGGGACCTTCAACGTGCTGGTGATGGGGCCGTGGCGGCACGGCGCCTGGCTCCGCTCGGACGGGCAGATCCTGGGGCCCGTCGATTTCGGCTATCCGACAGCGGTGGAGTTTCGCGAGCGTGTCATGGAGCCTTTCTTCCGCGCATTCCTCAAGGGGCAGGGCGAGGTCAACCTGCCCGAGGCGTGGATGTTCGAGACCGGCGCCAACCGCTGGCGCGAGTTCGACCAGTGGCCGCCGGCGGGCCTCGAGCAGCGGACGCTGTACCTTCGCGAGGATGGGGTGCTCGCCGCAGCACCGTCTCATGAATCCGACCACGCGGCGTTTGCCGAGTTCCCGAGCGATCCGGCCAACCCGGTGCCGTACACACCGGAGATCACGGTTCGCTGGCACTCGGCGTACATGGTCGAGGACCAGCGATTCGCCGCGCGTCGTCCGGATGTGCTGGTCTTTCGTTCGGACCCTCTCGACCAGGATCTCACCGTTGCCGGCCCGATCACGGCGAGGCTGTGGGTCGCGACAACCGGTTCGGACGCCGACTGGGTCGTGAAGCTGATCGATGAGTTTCCCCCGCGGTTGCCGGGCTACGTGAAGCCCACTCGCGAACAGCTCTACTCCGGCGATTTCAGAGACGACGGCGGGACGCAGCGCATGGTTCGCTCGGAGGTCCTCCGCGGCCGGTATCGCAACTCGTACGAGCGCCCGGAACCATTCGTTCCAGGAGAGATAACCCTGGTCGAGGTTCCTCTCCAGGACGTTTTCCACACTTTCAAGCGGGGACACCGGGTCACGATCCAGGTACAGAGCAGCCTGTTTCCGTTCATCGACCGCAATCCGCAGAGCTGGGTGGACAACATCTTCGAGGCCGACAACGAGGATTTCGTCAAGGCCATCCACCGGGTATGGCACTCGAAGGAGCACCCTTCGGCGATCGAGTTCGGCGCCCTGCTGTCCCCCGAGCCCGTTGTGCAACCGGTAGGGGAGTAGCCTCGGTTACTGCCGTTGGTACTCGATCAGCATATTCTGGAACTCGCCGTCACCTTTGTCCATGAAGGCGGTATAGGTGAAATGGTCGCTGTCGATCCACCGGTACTCGGTGCGATAGTCGACCATGCCGCCGGCCACCACATCGGCGAACTTCGTGCTCATCTTTCGCCTCTTGCCGTCGTCGGAGCAGGAGCCGTCAAAGACCAGCAGAAGGGTTCCGAAGTTGTCCAGCCAGACCGACTCGTAGCGCCCTTCGCCGTTGTTGTAACCCTCGATGGCCATGCCTTCATAGGGCATGCCGCCGAAGTTGCCCGTCAGCTTCCAGTGTAGAAAGCGGCCACCCATGAGCCACGTGACATCGGCCGCTGATTCTTCGACCATCGGCGGCTGATCGGGTTCCATCCACATCGTGACTTTCCCCTTCCACGTGCCGATGAAGGGAGCGAGGTGCTCGTGGTGGGCGCCGGGCTGTGCGAGCTTCATCCAGGCCGCCATTTCGGCCTGCATTTCCGGCGTCATGTCCGGCATTTCCCCCTCTTCCTGGGCGTGGGCTGTGGCCGACAGCGCCAGAAGGGCAATGATGACAGCGATACGATGCTTCGAGAGCCTGGCGAGTTTCATGCGGAACCTCCTTGAATCTGCCGATCTTGGATCTCGGTGATGAAACAGCCTGGGCAGCGCTTCGATTCCGGCGAGGATGCCACCCGGGCACGAAATCGTCGGGCGGGTCTCCAAGGTTGGCGCCAAGGTCACGAAGTTCAAGCCTGGCGATCTCGCTGGGGTCGGTTGCATGGTCGGCTCGGACCACACCTGCCCGAGCTGTCGGGAAAACCTGGGGCAATTCTGCACGAATATGACGCATCCATCGACATGGCCTCGCTCAAGGACGAGTAGGAGAAGGATGCGAGGAGCGACTCGGCGCTGCCGGCAATTCGCCCGTGTTCCCCCCGCATACGATCACCCCGACCCGCTCGCCGTCTTCGGGCTCGTACGCCCCCGAGACCAGCGCCGCCAGCGATGCCGCGCCTCCGGGCTCGGCCAGGATTCGCAGTCCGTCCCAGAGTAGCCACTGGGCTTCCCGGATCGCCTCGTCAGGAACCAGCACGCAGTCGGCGACCAAGCGATTGCCGACCTCGAAGGGCACCCCGCCGATGCGCCGCGCGCCGAGCGAATCGGCGGCGATTCCACCCACGTCCACGTCGCCCGGGCAGCCGGCGG
>CBDTWX010000013.1:0-23672 GCA_965364305.1 uncultured Thermoanaerobaculia bacterium | reverse complement strand
CGTTAGGCAATCTGAAGCGACACGAAATGAGCTCTAAAGCACACGTACGCATCTTCGTATTTGTTTCGCTTGTGTGGATAGGATTTTGGCTGGTTGGCCTGCCGGCGTACTACCAGCAATACTCTTCGTCTGCGATGATCTGGTTTGACGCGCTTCTCCTTCTACCGATCGCTGGGTTGTTTTTCTTCCTCCTCCGTAAAGCCCCCCCTTCGAAAAGATTGAGGGTGTCGCTCTGGTACGGTTTCTATTTCACGGTGCCATTTTTCGTGTACGACTGGCTGTACTGCGGGGTGTATCTCGGGCACGGTTTGGGTTTTCTTTCCACGTTCTGGTATCTCACCGTGTACTACGCTGTCCCCTGGATCGGTCTGCCGCTCATAGCCCTTGTCCTCGGCCATGAACAGTCAAAGCAATCAGGTCGTCATGCTTGAGTTCAATCTTGAAGTGCGACATTCTTGGCCTAACAACTCATTCCAGCGGACCCGAGTCCGCGGCGGCCGCGGCCTCGGTCCGCTGAATTCGAAACGCTAGGTTTACAATGTCTGTGGAGAATCAGCTATGAAGTACAAAGTCGCGTTGCATGAGGACGAAGATGGCTTCGCCGTTTCCGTGCCTGGGCTTCCGGGTTGTTGGTCTCAGGGAGAGACCGAACAGGAAGCTCTCGAGAATATCGAATCGGCCATTCGCGAGTATCTTGCGGTAGTCGATGAGCTGATCGGCGATTCAACTATTCGCGAAATCGAAATCGCGGTCTAGCGTTGCCTCGAATACCAGGCGTCAATCATCTTGCGGCGGTCAGAGCGCTCGAAAAGGCAGGTTTTCGAATCGCCCGCCAGAGCAAGCATATTGTCATGACTGACGGCACACGAATCGTCACGATCCCGCGGCACAATCCTGTTAACGCGTTTACGATGGGCGGGATCGTGCGGGATGCCGGCCTCACTGTCGAGGAATTCCGTGCGCTGCTGTGAATCGTCCACCTAACAACTCATTCCAGCGGACCTGGGTCCGCGGCGGCCGCGGCCCCAGTCCGCTGAATTCGAACCGTTAGGTTGCCAAATCTTCAATAGTGTCATATATTGACACTATGGCCCCAAGTAGGAAGCACCAGCGCACTCTCGCCAGGATCTTTGAGGAGCCAGCGCGGAGCGATGTTCGATGGTCAGACATTGAAACACTATTGAAAGCCCTCGGTGCAGAATTAAGCGAGGGGCGCGGGTCCCGGATTCGAGTAGCCCTTGGAGGGACCAAGGCCGTTTTTCATCGACCGCACCCGCGTCCCGAGATTGATCGGGGAGCGCTGAGATCTCTGAGGAGGTTCTTGATCTCGGCGGGCTTCGAACCAGAGGAGTAGCCGATGTTGGAGTACAAGGGATACACCGGTCAGGTTGAATTCGACAGTGATGCTGGTCTTTTTCACGGCGAGGTTCTCGATACTCGTGACGTCATCACATTCCAGGGAAAAACAGTCGATGAAATCGCAACGGCGTTTCGGGAGTCAGTTGACGACTACCTCGAGTTCTGTTCTGAGCGCGGCGAGGAGCCAGATAAGCCGTTCTCGGGACGGTTGATGGTACGCCTCTCACCGGATCTTCACCGGAGGCTCTATGTAGAGGCAAGACGTGACGGAAAATCTCTCAATCAGCTCATTTCAGATCGACTGGCTCGATCAACCTAACAACTCGTTCCAGCGGACCCAAACCCGCGGCGGGTTTGGTCCGCTGAACTCGGAACGTTAGGTGATCAGCATCTTGACATCAAAACATCATGACGCTATAACATCAATATGAATGAGCCAAAACGTACGACGGTCTACTTTGAACCCGACATCCACAAGGCATTGCGCCTAAAATCGGCCGTGTCGGAACGGTCGATGTCCGAGATGGTCAACGATGCCGTTCGGCAATCTTTGGCCGAGGACGCCGAAGATCTCGCTGCCTTCGATGAACGGGCTGAGGAACCGACAGTCGATTTCGAGGACTTCGTGAAGAAAATGAAACGCAGTGGCAAGCTATAAGCTTGTCATCAAGCGCTCGGCGGCGAAAGAGATCGAATCGATCGGCCAAAAGAAAACCCGTCAACGCGTAGTCGAGAGGATTCAAGATCTCGCAGAGAATCCGCGACCTCATGGCTGCGAAAAGCTTTCGGGGAAACATCCGCGTTGTCGGATCCGCCAAGGACCTTTCAGGATTCTCTACGAAATCAAGGATGGCGAACTCATTGTGTATGTAGTGAAGGTAGCTGACCGTCGCGATGTGTACAGACGCCACACCTAACAACTCATTCCAGCGGACCCGAGTCCGCGGCGGCCGCGGCCCCAGTCCGCTGAATTCGAACCGTTAGGCAACTGGAGAGTGAATTGAGTTATACACACACAATCGCGGGGAACCCAGACGACGGGTTTACTTCCGCAGAAATCGAGAACAGCTCAGGAGACTACCTAGGTCGCATTTTCGAACTCGAAGACGGATGGTATGTTCACGTAGATGAACTGGAGCTCTTGAGGGATCCCGCGCTCCTCGACGCAGCCCTGCGAGCAAAGTCAGACCTGCTCCATTATGTGAACCGCAAGGGCGCTGACTTCTCGGGGGGAGAGTGGACCCGAGCGGGGGTTTCACTTTGGTTGATGCAGCGGGACGATGGGAAAGGCTTTACAGTGAGTCGCTCCGATGGGGACGAGTAGGATCGTGACAGACTCGATTCGTAGTCATTTCCGAGTTCAGACTTCAAGTGTGACGCAATGCTTGAGTTCAAGTTTGAAGTGCGACACGCGCCTAACAACTCATTCCAGCGGACCTGGGTCCGCGGCGGCCGCGGCCCCCGTCCGCTGAATTCGAACCGTTAGGCTGACTGGAACAAAATGAAACCAGACCTCCAATTCGTTTTGCTGCCTGGCCTGCATGGCTCCGACGAATTGTGGCAACCATTCCTGGATGCGGTGCCACGCGGTCTTCCCCCGCTGCCAGTTTCTTACCCCTCGGGTGTACCATCTGGGTACTCGTCGATTGAAGCCTTCGTTCGCAACGTCCTGCCGACAGACTCGCCATTCGTAGTGATCGCGGAGTCATTCTCTGGGCCGGTCGGCATCAGTATCGCCGCTGCACCTCCGGATAACATGTTGGCGCTCGTGCTCTGCAATTCCTTTGTGGCCCTACCATTTTCGTCGCTCTGGGCGTCGTTTCCCTGGAAAACCTTGTTCCGCATCCCAGGGCCATCGTTGATTATTCGGCGGTACTTTGTGGGTCAGTCCGCATCCGCGGTTGAGGTGCAAAAAGTACGCGACCTCGTACTACGGTCCGATCCAGCGGTCCTCGCTGCACGGGTTCGTTTGGTGCTTAAGGTAGACCTCCGCGAAGAACTCTCCAGAATTGGGATACCTGTTCTCTATGTTCGAGGCACAAAAGACCGGCTTGTACCCAATCAAGCTCTGCAGACCATTCGCCACCTGCTGCCATCTGTCACAGTGTCATTCATCCCAGCTCCTCACTTCACCCTACAGGTGGCTCCATCGGAAGCCTGGCAAGCCATCGACCGATTTTCTGAGAATATTGGCCTAACAACTCATTCCAGCGGACCTGGGTCCGCGGCGGCCGCGGCCCCCGTCCGCTGAATTCGAACCGTTAGGCGGGAATCAGTTGACAATAGTGACCTGCAGCCGTATCTTCATTGTAGATACGGAGCTGTCATGAAAACGCAGATTCAAAAATGGGGAAACAGCCTTGCGGTGAGAATCCCAAAAGCGTTCGCAGCCAATCTCGGTTTGGTTCAGGATTCCTCGGTTGAGCTCGCTCTGGAAGATGGCAACCTCGTCGTTCGACCATCGCCATCTCCGCGATACCAATTGAGCGAGTTACTGGACCGGGTTACCGAGGAAAATCTCCACACCGAAGAGGATTACGGCCGTGCGGCCGGGAACGAAGAATGGTAGGCCAGTTACAGGCGCCGAACCGCGGTGATCTGGTATGGGTTTCACTCAATCCTCAGGCCGGCCACGAACAGGCGGGCCGGCGTCCTGCACTCGTCATATCACCTATTGAATACAACAATACGGTTGGTCTGGCGCTCATGTGCCCGGTCACCAGCCGCGCCAAGGGCTATCCTTTTGAGGTTGCGCTTCCTGCGGACATCGAGATTTCAGGTGTCATCCTCGCAGATCAGATCAAGAGCCTCGATTGGAGAGCTCGCAGGGCGGAAATTGCATGCAGAGCTCCAGAATCGGTGACTGATGAGGTCCTCGGAAAACTCGGCACCCTCTTGTCCTGAGAGAAAATGGCTAGAAGCAAAATGCTTAGGTTCAAGTTTGAAGTGCGACATTCTCGGCCTAACAACTCATTCCAGCGGACCGGAATCCGCGCGTTGCGCGGCTCCCGGCCGCTGAATTCGAACTGTTAGGCAAAAGCATAACGCTTGACGTTATTAACGTCACGCATTATTATTATCTTGTGATTCGCAGCTTCAAGGACTCTATCGCCGTAACGATATTCAATCGAGAGCGATCGAGGCGGTTCCCCGCGAATCTCCATCGGTTGGCCCTCAAGAAACTGCTTCTGCTTGACGCCGCGGACACGATCGAAGATCTGAGGCTCCCCCCCGGGAACCGAATGGAGAAACTGAAACGAGACCGGAAGGGCCAACACAGCATTCGGATAAATGACCAATGGAGAATCTGCTTCAAATGGGAAAGCGGCGAGGCCTCAGAGGTCGAAATCGTCGATTACCACAGAGGAAAGTGACATGACACAGAAAATGATGGACCCGATCCACCCTGGGGAGATCCTTCTCGAAGAGTTCCTCATTCCATTCGGCCTCAGCCAGTACCGTGTGGCGAAAGAGATCAACGTGCCGGCGAGGCGAATCAACGAGATCGTCCACGGCAAGCGCTCTATCTCTGCAGATACCGCCCTCAGGCTGTCTAGGTTCTTCGGAACCAGCGAGCGTTTTTGGCTTAACCTCCAGTTGAGGTATGACCTCGAGGTCGAAAAAGAGAAACTCGCAGGTGTGTTGGAGAGAGATGTCTCGGAATTCCAGCCGGCCGTGTAATGGCTTGAGTTCAGGTTTGAAGTGCGACATTTTTGGCCTAACACCTCATTCCAGCGGACCCGGGTCCGCAGCGGCTGCGGACCCGGTCCGCTGAATTCGCGCCGTTAGGCAAATGAGGCATTCAGGTATCATTGAGCTGTGATCTTTGACTGGGATCCCAAGAAGGCGGAATCGAACCAAGAGAAACACGGGGTTTCGTTTCCTGATGCTGCTTCGGTCTTCCGCGATCCGATGGCTTGGACATTCCCGGATCCCGACCATTCGAGAGGAGAAGAACGCTTCATCACGATAGGTCAGTCGATCAACGGTGAACTTGTCGTGGTGGCCCACTTAGAACCTGGAGAAGACAGGATTCGAATCATCAGCGCGCGAATCGCGACGAAGAGAGAGCGACATGACTACGAAGATGGATAACGAAAAGACCGATGAACTCAGAGAGGAGTACGACTTCTCCTCCCTCGAGGGTGGGGTAAGGGGAAAGCACTACAAGAGTATGAGCGCAGGCACCAACCTTGTGTTGCTCGATCCTGATGTTGCCAAGGCTTTCCCTACCCCAGAAGCCGTAAACAAGGCCCTCCGCATGCTTGCTGAGGTTGCCGAGGAGGCTTCGAAGTAGATTCGCGGTTGCCTTCAAAACAACAGAATCGGCCCAGTTTCAAGTTTGAAGTGCGACATTCTCGGCCTAACAACTCATTCCAGCGGACCCGAATCCGTGGCGGCCGCGGCCCCGGTCCGCTGAATTCGAACCGTCAGGTGGTCCAACGCCGAACCTGAGCCGGGTATCTAGCGTTCCTCACCATAGGACTGTTATATGGAACAGATTTCGACTGTAAACTGCCCAGACTGCGACACGAAGATGACCTATATCTCTGCCGGCGACATCACTCTAGATGAGTGTCCGACATGTAAAGGCGTGTGGTTCGACGTTGGCGAGGTTGAAGCATATTTTCAGGCACATTTCGGCCCCCGCGAGTCTCTTCCGGAAGACGCCGATTTCCAGATGTCCGTGTCCGGTTCTCCTGAAAACTGCCCGTGCTGTGGCGAACCACAGTTCCAGCTCGGTGCTGTCCGAGGTGTGACGTTTCAGAGATGCGGATGGTGCGGTGGTATCTTTCTTAGTCGTGGCCAGCTTGATGAGCTTTTCAGGAGCAAGAGCGGCCAAGTGTCGACCTCGGACCTGGAATCCAAGGATATAGTCGAAGGGCTGGCCGAGTTTGTTAGGTTTGTCCTGACTCCCTGGTGGGCCAGAGGTGATCGCTGGGACTAGGTACCCCAAATCCTCGTTCCAGCGCTCCCGAGTCCGCGGCGAACGCGGCCTCGGTCCCCTGCATTCGAGACGATCAGCAGGTTCTTTGCGAGCCTGGAATTCATGGGCCTGCTGCCCGTAAGGAATTACAGCGGCGGGAGACAGAGTGTCGGGAACCAAAGGACCACTGTCGTGGAAATGCTCCTCATTGGCGCTATTTCGGCGGATGGCTACCGCTAAGGAACCCTTCAATCGGAGTCGCAGAGTCGGCCCGCCCGCGAGTTGAGCATTTTATGGCCGTGAAACTGATTCACGCGAAATTGATGGCACCCGTTGTGGGTTTGATCGTAACGGTTTCGATCGTCTTCAGTGTGTACGAGGCGGTGACCGAAATTCGTGCCGAGAGAACCCAGAAAATTGTCGAAAGATGCCCGGATTTCTCGAGTTTTGAACACTGGTATGGAAGCTATGACGAATCGTTCTGGAAGATCGCCTTTTTCGGAGAACCTACCGAGAACAAAGTTTCCGAGTGGTTTCGAGGAGACTATATTGCGTTTGGAGTGTTCGAGCTGTCCGCTTACCCTTTACAGAAACAACTCAACTTGCGATGGGTTCGGTTGTTTGTCAGACAGGGCCTGAGGGACATCTCGCACAGAACCGTTTCTGAGTTCAACAGCCGTGGATTCACATGCTGGAGAGGGGTACGGTATGACGGCGATTTCGTGATAGTTGATCAGTTCGTTTACGATCACGAGATGAATGATTTATACGTGATCACGCTCTTTTGCGACCCTGATCAGGAAACGAACGAGGACCCTACGTTCGATCTACTATCCCTTGGTGCCGATTGGCGGAGTACTCAATGTGAAGCGGAACTTGACTCTCTTTTCCAGGGCGCAGGGTGGCACAGTCTGGATAGGCGTCTCCCGTTCCTTGCTGAATAGCCACATGAGAAAATTGCCCGTGAACGAGCTAGCAACTACTGACCGACTCAGCGGCCTCCATCTTCGCCGCATGAATCGCCCTGCATGATTCAACAGTTCTTCCTGGCGTGCCGCCTCAGAACTGTCATCGTTGCGTCCGGTTTCGTATGGAAGCATGGTTAAACAACAACACAATACTTGAGTTCAAGTTTGAAGTGCGGCAGTCTCGGCCTAACAACTCGTTCCAGCGGACCCTCACCCGCGGCGGCCTCGGTCCGCTGAATTCGAAACGTTAGGTCGCGGATTGGCGCGGATGCAGTTAAACTGACCATCAGGATACCAACTGATGACTCCGACAGTACTTCGAAGCGGGCCGTAAAGGATTTACTTCCACAGCCACGAACCGAACGAGCCGGCCCACGTGCATGTTGACCGAGATGATCAGTCCGCAAAGTTCTGGCTCTCGCCAGTCTCCCTGGCTAGGAACCTCGGATTTGGCGCGCAGGAACTAAATAAGATCCATCGCCTTGTGCGGAAGCACGAGGCTGAACTCGTGGAGGCGTGGAATGAGTATCACGGAGCCGAAAGCTGGTGAGCGCGTCAAAAACGTCCGATTCACGAAGGACACGTTAGTCGTCGACCTGGCTGATGGTCGTACTCTCTCCGTGCCACTGGTCTGGTACCCGAGGCTGCAATCCGCGAACCAACAGCAACGAAACAACTGGCAATTGTCGGGCGCCGGATATGGGATTCACTGGCCGGACATCGACGAGGATTTGAGCGTTGATGGTTTGCTGCGCGGAGCACCTGCGTCGAGACAATCACGGGTGCATCAACCCGCAACCTAACAACTCATTCCAGCGGACCCGGGTCCGCAGCTGCTGCGGCTCCCGTCCGCTGAATTCGAAACGTTAGGCACTGGCGGCCGAATCTGCCGAATCTGCCTTTCTAAATGTACGTTTAATGATACACTAGAAAGGTATTTTGGAGGTAACAATGCCACGAGTTCCAGAAATCGTCCCAGTCTCGGATCTGAGGCAGGGCGCCGCAGCGGTCTTGAAGAGGCTCAAAGGCTCAAGAGAGCCAGTAGTCGTCACTCAGCGCGGCCGCGCCGCGGCGGTTCTTCTGAGTGTCGACGAATTCGAAAGGCGCGAGAAAGATGCGGAGATCCTAAGGTTGCTCGCGCAGGGCGAAAAGGAGATCGCCGACGGTGTCGGGCATGATTTGGCCGATGTGATGGCCGAGGCTGACGCCCTTCTTGGCGGCGGCCAGGATTGAAAGTCAAGTTCACCCCAACGGCCCGAAGGCAGTTCCTTGATGCCATCGCCTTCATCCGGAGAGACAAGCCATCAGCTGCCCTGATCTTCAGGCGGATGGCAGAAGAAAAGCTCAAGCGCCTCGAGCGATTCGCAGAATCCGGCCGCAGGATTCCTGAGTTCCCTGACCTACCCTATCGCGAGGTGATCGTTAGCCCCTACAGGTTCTTTTATCGAATTGAAATCAACGTGGTGTGGATCGTGGCGACATGGCACTCAGCACAACTACCTAATGATCCAGATTCGAGCGACGATTAAACTAAACTCTGAATTCCGACAATCCGTGCCTAGGTTCAAGTTTGAAGTGCGGCAATTTCGGCCTAACAACTCATTCCAGCGGACCTGAACCCGCGCGTTGCGCGGCTCGCGTCCGCTGAATTCGAAACGTTGGGCTTGAAAAAACAAACCTGGAGGGAGTATGAGCATCGCGAAAATATTCTTCGATTACGCGCAGGCCTTTGAGAGAGTTTTTGATGATGACGACTGGTCCCAGTTGGAAGAGTACTTCACCCCCGACGCTGTCTATCTTCCTGGAGACGGCAAGGAGTTACGCGGGCGCGACAACGTTTTTGCTCATCTCAAGCAGAGCCTGGATTCGTTCGATCGCCGGTTCGATTCACGCCGGGTCGACCTCGTTTCCGATCCCGTCGTCTCCGCTAACCGAGTGGCCATTCAATGGAGAGCGGCGTATGAGAAGAAGGGCCTACCGGACATCGTTCTCTGTGGTTCTGAAGAAGCAATATTTGAAGGAAATGCCATCTCCAGGCTTGAAGACTCGCTAGATGAGGGCGTTGCGGAGAATCTCCGGACTTGGATAGGCCGTTACGGTGGCACCTTGGGAATCTCCCTTTGACTGCAGGTCTAGAGAGCGGCGTCGGGCCGAACACCTCATTCCAGCGGACCCGGGTCCGTGCGGCGGCCACGGTCCGCTGGAGTCGGACCGTTAGGTGAAAAGGTTCAAGAAGGCGATGCGGCACCGACCGATCAACACCGGCGCCCTATTGGTTCTGTTGGTTGTCTTGCTGGCTTGTGGGTCCGGTGGCAACGGGAACGGCGGCGCATCCAAAACCAACAAACCGTTGTTCGAACTTCTTCAGGCCAACTTCGCTCAAGCGCCCTACGTTTTCGAAATTGAAGTCAGAGACGTACGCGAGGTCGCCTCGTTTCGATCTGATTCTGGGGAAGTCGGATACGTTCAGTACTCGGTGACCGGCACCGTACTCGATGTTCTCAAAACAAGCGAAGAGTGGGAGCCTTTTTCGCGCGAAGTGGAATACCGCTTTACTCAGGAATACGACCCGGCGGCGCGCACACGGATAACCAAGGGCGGCAGGTATTTGGTTTTCCTGATGCTTGCAGATGACCCTTCCGGATTGTGGGTCATCGGAAACGGGTCTCAATTCGAGCTTGGCCCTGAGCTGTCGAAGACTATCGGACAGATCGCAGGGAAGAAATGAGCGTAACCAACATCTCATTTCAGCGGACCGGGGTCCGCGGCGGTGCCGGTCCGTTGATTTCGGACCGCCATGCATCCCTCGATACTGTTGTGACAATTAGGCTTCAGGTCTTCCTCTTCGCGATCTTGTTCCTCCTTGCCCAGGTTTCATGCGGCTCGGAGCCAGCGGTAGAGTTTCGATTTCTTTCGAGTGACGATGTCCCTCCTGGCAAAGCTGTGGTCTACGTCTACAGGCCACCGTCACTGCTCGGGACTGTCGGTGTCTGCAACATGAATGTCGGGAGCGAGCTGATCGGATCGCTCGACGCTGCACACTACACACACCTGTTCGTCGAGCCAGGAAAAAGTCGAATCGAAACCGTCGGGTCCTTTCATGCATTTGTCACAGTGAACCTGAAGGCTGGGGGCGAGTACTTCATCAGGCAGACGTGGGTTCTGAGCCCGGCCGGGTATCGGCCTCGGATCGACAACATGACGAAAGTCAAGGCCGAATCCGACCTGAGAAGGTGCACCTTTGTAGAGAGACCGCCTGCTCACGAAGAAAGGACTTCGAATATTTGCACCGTCGGGATTGGCGAGGATGGTAGCAACAAACCTCGAGCATCCTTCGATAATGATCATTCTGTTGCGAAAGAGGTGCGGGAATTTCGATGATCGAACCATCATAACCATCGCAATAGTGAGCGACTTGTCAGACAGGTCGTTCAGGCGAACTGGGTCTAGCCCGTACTTCTCACCAGGCGTCGACTACGGACGGCGAATCACGGCGTCCCGTCGTGCTTGTCGCACATCGTGCTCCTTGACGTAGCGCAACTACGACGGCGTCGCCCGATTCACGACAAACCCAACGGATACTTGCGCTTCGCCGCCCTCGTCACGAAACCTGGTGAGAAGTACGGGCTAGCGACGAGTGCAGTGCACGTCGTATCGAAGCCGCCGGCGACGTACCCGTTCCTTCGGCGCAAGCGCCGAGCACCTCATTCCAGCGGACCCGGATCCGCGGCAGCCGAGGTCCTGGTCCGCTAACATCGTAACGTGAAGCGAATTGGACGCTCCGCGATGAGATATCTTGCCCCATTCCTGTTTGTGTTCCCCGTCAGCTGTGCTGGTGCGTTCCCGGTGGACGAGATTGCTCTCGCAAACGCCCGAGCTCGGACGGAACATACGGAGCTGATTGACGCACTCAAAGCAATCGAGAGCTGGCATTTCAGGAACGACATTGGACTGGAGCGTCATCTGAATCCTGGGGCATCTGAGTCGGATATGGTCGCTGAAATCCAGTTGGCCAACGTTCGACCCAACAAGGAACTCCAGCTGCTTTGGTCCTGGCACAATGGAGGATCAGACGATCAACCACTGATCTGGTACCACGATTTCTTGTCAGCTGAAGAGTCTGCGAAGGAGTACCTCAGTTTGCTGCGGAATCCCCTTGCACGTTGGGACAGGCGCTTTCTGGCGGTATTTTCATTTCAGGGCGAATGGTACGCCGTCTATTGTGGTTCGGATGCTGAGGAGGCCGGTCCGGTTGTTCACGACTTCGTGGAGGATGAGCCAGAGATCGCTTTCACAAACCTGACGACGATGTTGGTTACTATGGCCGAGATATTCGAATCCGGAGCGGTTTCTCTGGGCTGCCTCTCCTGCTGACCTCTGCCGTGAAGAGGCGCCCGGCTCGCTTGAGATCACATGGAGAAACTGACCATTGTTGCAGTAAGATGAGCACATGATTGACGACCTCGTAGCCGGTTGTTTCGAAACATTCGGCCATTGGATTCTCGGCATTGTGTTCTTCGTCGCGGCAGTTGCGGTGCTCCTTGCGGCGCCGTCCGGTGAGAATATGCCATTCAGGTGGTTTCTGGCGTTTCTGCTGTTTCACACATCGGCAATGCTGATTGTCGGTTTCGGGTTTGACAAGGCAAAACGCCCGCTTGCGATCTCATGGGCCATCGTGCTGGTTGTGTTCATCGGCGCAGCGGTTCTGTTGGCGTGAAGCTTTTGCGTACGACCGAAGCCATCGGAAGGTCGAGGAAATCTGACACCCGTTGCGCGCGGGTGTGCCGACAGCATCACCATGCAACGAAACCGTTTTGGCAGGCGAATGAGTCGATACCGCTGGATCATATTTGATGCAGACGGAACCCTGTTCGACTACGAGCGGGCGGAGGCGGGAGCGCTGGCCACCACCTTTCGACAGTACGGGTTGACCTTTGACACGGACGTCCATCGGCTGTTCGACGAGATCAACAAACCGCTGTGGGTGGAGTTCGAACAGGGTATGTTGTCCACCCAGCGATTGCGCGTCCAGCGGTTCGAGGAACTCGCGGAGGCCCTCGAGATCGATGTCTGCGCGTCGGACGTCAGTGATGACTATCTTTTGAATCTCGGCGCTCAGAGTGTCCTGCTGCCCGGTGCGCAAGAACTTGTCGAGGATCTTTCTTCGGACCATGACCTGGCCCTCGCGACGAACGGCATTGCGGCCGTTCAGAGAAGCAGATTCTCGGCATCGAGCATCAGGGCCCATTTCAAGGCGTTGGTGATCTCGGATGAGATCGGAGTCGCCAAACCGGACCCGGGATTTTTCGCGGAGCTGTTTTCGAGGATGGAAGATCCGGACAGGGGAGAGGTTTTGATGGTGGGCGACAGCCTGTCGTCGGACATCGCGGGCGGCGTTGGTTTTGGAGTCGACACCTGCTGGTTCAACCCCTCACGCGAGTTGAACGGATCGTCGGTTGCGCCGACCTATGTGATCAGCGATCTTTCAGAGATCCTCGATATCGCGCGGAGCTCCTGACCTGCGATCAGAGGCATCACCTCGCCTGGAGCGTGTCGAAAGGGAGATCAATCTTGCTGCACATCTACGTCGATGCTGATGCCTGCCCGGTCAAACAGGAAATCTATCGCGTCGCGGGCCGTTATCAGCTTGATGTGACCCTGGTAGCCAACTCTCGGATGCGGGTCCCGGAGGAGCGGTGGATCAGGTTGGAGGTTGTTGGAGGTGGGTTTGACGAGGCCGATGACTGGATCGTCGAGCACGTCCAACCCCATGATATCGTGATCACCGCCGATGTCCTCCTGGCCAGCCGGTGTTTGAAGCAAGGTGCACGGGTCATAGGATCATCCGGCAAGCCGTTCACGGACGACAATATCGGTGCGGCGGTCGCGACCCGCGATCTGTTGTCGGAGCTTCGCGGCGCAGGGGAGATGACGGGTGGGCCCCCGCCGCTGACCAGGCGGGACCGATCGCGGTTTCTTCAAACGCTCGACGAGGTGATCCAGTCGATCCGTCGTCAGCATTCGCCTTCAGGCACGGCATAAGGCGTTGAAAATGAGCGCTGTCGCTTATGAGCCCGGCTGCTGAACGAGCTGTTGCCCTCGCCTGCACAGTGGTCGCAGTGATAGCCACCCTTGAATTCATGGGTCGGGCAACGTTCTTTTTGAATATTGGCTTGGTGCTGTCGTTGTTATTCTGGTTTTCGACGCAATCGACTGCGGCGGACACATTCGCGGGTGTACTTCGCCCCTACCTTGCGGCCATCGTGATCCAGTGCTGCCACTTCCTCGAAGAGTGCGTGGCTGGAATCTATGAGCAGGTTCCGGACCTCTTTGGCTACGCGCTGAGTCCGACACGGTTTTTCACGTTCAACGTTGTCTGGATCGTTGTGTTCATTCTCGCCGCCGTGGGGGTTCGCGCGCGGATCCGTCTGGCCCTCCTGCCTTTCTGGTTCTTGGCGATCGTGGGTGGAATCGGGAACGGGGTTCTTCACTCGGCGATCGCGTTGTGGAGGGGTGCCTACTTTCCGGGGCTCGTGACCGCGCTTGTCGCCTTCCCAGTCGGTGTCATGCTGCTCGTTCGGTTGATTCGGTCGCCAGGGAAGTTTCGAACAGATTCGATCGAGGCGCCGTGACGGGGGATAGTTCCTTTGACGTTCTGCTCTTCGATCTCGGCGGGGTCTTGATCGACTTCGCGGGCTTTGCGGAGCTGCCCCGACTCGTTCCCGGTGGCCCGGATGGATCGATCGTTCGGGAGCGGTGGATCGACTCCGAGACCGTCCACATCTTCGAACGCGGCGACATCAGTGCAGATGAGTTCGCGCGACGGTTTATCAACGAGTGGGGATTGGCGCTCTCGCCCGAACGTTTCCTGAGCGAGCTCACATCGTGGGCTCGCGGTCCCTATTCGGGAGCGACCGACCTCCTCGAGGACCTTTGCAGCCGCTTTCGGATCGCGTGTCTGAGTAACTCCAACGAGCTGCATACCTCGAGGCATCGAGAGGCCATCGGGATGTACATGGAGCATCTGTACTTCTCGAACGAGGTCGGCCTGGCGAAGCCGGACCCTGAAATTTTCTGGCTCGCGATTCGTGATCTCGGTGCCCCGGCCGATCGCGTTGCCTTCTTCGACGACACCCCCGTGAACGTCGAGGTCGCCGCCCAGGCGGGGATGAATGCCTACCTGACTGACGGCATCGACGAACTCAGGCGGTGCCTCGAGCGGATTGGCATCCTGTCGAACTGAATTCAAGGCCGCGGTTTTCTGCGGAAAAGACTGAACGACAACGGCCGGAGGCAGCTCCAGTGACCAGCAGCAATCACCAGCGGCGGCGATCAGCTGTCGATGTGGAACGCGGCATGATCACCTCCGGGTCGTTCATGGGCGATGAGGTAGCCGGCGAGGTTGGTGGTGTCAACGGCAAGCCGGCCCCGGAGGCCGGTCGTTCACCGCAGATTCCGATGCTGTCACTGCACGGTCGGGTCTGAATCGCAACAGGTTTCGGCGGCGTCTTCGGGATCTGGGACTTCGCTGTGCATGTGCTGATGGCGCTGGATGGCGGCAGTGACCGAGGCCGGTCGACCAAAGATCGCGATCAGACCGAGAGCGACCAGCAGCACGGCTGTGACGGTGGGAACACGGCGCCGAAGAGGGGCACTCAGCAACTGAGCGCCGAGACCGACGGCAAGAAGTGCCGGAACGGTCCCCGCCCAAAACGCCGCCATGACCGCAGCACCACCTGTTGAGCTCCCGGTGCCCGCGGCGGTGACCACAAAGGCCCACAGCCAGCCGCACGGGAGCAGACCGGACAAAAGACCCACTGCCGCTGCGCGGATCAACGGGGGTTTGCCGCCGACGAGCGAAAAGCCGCGGCGCAGGAGGCCCGAGATCCTGCCGTTTCCGGAGCTGTGGCGAAAGATCCGGATGCCGCGAAGCTGGAGGAGGGCGAGGATTCCCCACAGGATCATGGTCACTCCTGCAACGACTGCTGCAACGCGCTGCACCCCGGCCAGTGATCCCGCAACATCGAGCGCCGCACCGACCGTCCCCGCTGCAAGGCCAAAGAGGATGTAGGTCGTGAGACGCCCGCCGCTGTAAGCGGCGTGACTCAGCAGGCGCCGCGCACCGGCCGACCCATCCGATCCCGAGTAAAAGGCGACAAAAGGCCCGCACATGCCGATGCAGTGGAGCGAGCCCACGAGGCTGGCGGCGAAGACGGTGAGCAGCAGAGCAGTCACGAGTCGCTCCGGCGGTTCGAGTTTTGAATTTTGAATTTTGAATTTTGAATTACAGCCCAACTCCCCCCGAGTGATTCGAGGTCGGGCGGGTGGCACGCCGAATTTTGAGTCTTGAATTCTGAATTTTGAATGTCCGCCCGACTCCCACCGCATGAATCGGACTCGGGTGGACGCCATTCCGAATTACTGGCGCCCCGAGGGGCGCCGTGACGCACCGTCGCCAGCGAGTGGCCGATTGGCGGGCCTCCAACCACCCTACCTTTCCGGCCTCGGCCACGGGTCGCTGCCGCCGGCGGGTTCCGAATTCCGAATTCCGAATTCATTTTCTGCTTCCTTCGACGAACAGATGCCTGGTCTCGACGTGGGTGAAGTGGCGGCCGTCGTGATCGACGGTGAATCGAAGCTCCCAACGGCCGTTGCGATCGGCTGGGAACGAGGCTCGATAAACGCCGTCTCCCGCAGGCGTCGGCTGGGTCCTGACGATGTCTCCGCTGCGGGCGTTGTGGAAGGCCTCGACCGAGACAACCGCACCATCTAGCGGTGATGCATCGCCATCTTGGAGGCGCAGTTCCAGGGTCGGCTGATCGCCAGGTGACGCCGGCGGCTCGACCGAGAAGTCGATGCTCCAGCCGAGTGAGTCGTTCATGCGGTCCTGCGCCCTTTTGTCGTTCCAGTGGAGTGCCTTCTGGTAGTAGTCCTCCTCGACCGCGTAGGACGGGTCGGAGGTGGCGATGAACACCACCACCAGGGAAGCCACGACGTGGACGGCGAGGGCGCCGGCAATGATCACGGGCCAGAGCCGACCCGGCTTCACGAACCGTCTCCCATACTGTCCTCCGGACCGAGGATCCGATAGGGGAGCTGTCGGCTGAAATCGACGCCGTCGCTGATCTGGAGCGTCACGGTAGTTTCGCCCCCGCTGAAGGCCGACCGCGGCGCGGTCACAAAGACGCCGGTCATCTGGGTGTCGCCGGCAGCCACTGTCAAAGGATTCTCGGGGGCTACGAGGACCAGGTCGCCGGCCTCGACCAGCTCGATCAGATACGAGCGTTCTTCGGGAGATCGGTTGGCGATCTTGATCCGGATCTGGTTCGAGACCTCGCCGTTTGGAAGGACGGAGAACGGCGCGCCGATGCCGCGCAAGAGGGTGACATCGGCGGTGCTCTTGCCGGCCAGCGAAACGCTAAAGGCGCCGAACATGATCGCCAGGATCGCCGAGTAGACGATCAGCCGCGGGCGGAGAAACGATCGCTTGCCGCTTTCGAGCTCGGCCTGCGAGGTGTAGCGAACGAGGCCGGGCTCGAGACCGATGCGCTTCATGACCGCATCGCAGGCGTCGATGCACTGGGTGCAGTGAATGCACTCCATCTGCAGCCCGTCCCGAATGTCGATGCCGGTGGGGCAGGTGCTGACGCAGAGACCGCAATCGATGCAGTCGCCCGCCGTCCGTTTTTCGTTTTTGCGCCACTTGGCCCGTTTCTCGCCCCTGCCAGCGTCGTAGCCGACGATCAGCGATTGACGGTCGAGCAGCACCGACTGAAACCTCCCATAGGGGCAGGCGACGATGCAGGTCTGTTCGCGGAACCAGGCGAAGTCGAAGAACATCAGCAGGGTCGTGCCGAGCATCACCGCAAAGGCGGCTGGGTGGTTGGTGGGTGAGCTGGTGATCCACCCGAGCAATTGGTCCCATCCCACAAAGTAGGCGAGAAAGGTGTTGGCGAGAAACGCCGAGACGAAGAAAAACACCACGTACTTGAGCATCCGGCGGAGATTCGGACCCCTGGCGTCGAGCTCGAGCTGCTTCGACCGCCCTCCCTCTATCCACATCTCGATCGGCCGGTAGAGATATTCCATGTAAACGGTCTGCGGGCACCCCCACCCGCACCACACCCGGCCGAGGACCGCGGTGATGAGAAAGATGCCGATAAAGATGCTGAACAGAAGCAGCATCAGCAGAAAGGTGTCGGTCGGCAAGAATGTCGCTCCAAAGAAGCTGAACTCGCGTTTCGGGATGTCGAAAAGCATCAGCGGTCTGCCGCCCAGCTTGAGGATCGGGATCATGGTGAACGTGATGATCAGGGCCCAGGCGGTGATCAGCCGCCGACGGTAGTAGCGTCCCTTCGAGATCTTGGGCCGAATCCAACGCCGGGTTCCGTCTCTGTTGAGGGTCGAGAGGACCCTCTCCTGGGCCTCTGGTGCGTTCGAGGTAATGGTCACAGCGCTCCTCAGGAGGCGGCTGGTTCTTCTTCGGCCGCTGTTTCCTCGCCTGCCGCCTCGGTCTCCTCCGCAGGTGCAGGCGCCTGGCGAACAAAGAGATCACCCTGGGGCGCCTTTCCGTTTGGAGGCTCGCTGCCAAGCAGAGTGCCGGCATACGAGCTGACCGCCAGCAGCTCGGCAGGCCGAAGCTGACGTTCCCAGGCCAACATCCCCTTGGCCGTTACCCCGTCACGGACCGTTGCATAGATGTCCAGCAGCTGTCCGCCGTGAATCCAGTACTCGTCGGTGAGGTTGGGACCGATTCCTCCCTCACCAAACATCCCGTGGCAGGTGGCGCACTTCGACTGGAAGATCTTTTTGCCGCCGTTCATCATGCTCGGATCGGCCATCAGATCTACCAGGGTGCTCTCGGTGATCTCGCCGAGCGCAAGAAGCTGCTCCGCCTGCTTGTCGTAAAAGGCGATCATCGCCTGGTCATAGCGTTCGGTCGCGAGCATCCCGCCCCCGAAGTGGAAGTAGAGAATGTAGAGCGGAGTAAAGACGATCGTGAGCCAGAAAATGGTCAACCACCAGCGAGGGAGGGGGTTGTCGTACTCCTGGATGCCGTCGTAGGCGTGATCCAGTAGGTAGTCCTGGTCATCGTTACCAGGATCGAGTTGGTCGGGCTGGTTGTTCATGAAAGACCGCCTCCTTTCTCGGCCGTGCGCGGCGCCGTGCCTTCGTCGCCATCCAACGGCAGCCGACGGTGGTGCTCGTACGAAGGTTTTGTTCGCACTGCGAAGACCCACACCACGATCGCCACGAAGGTGATGAAGCAGAGGATCAGGGCGAGCTCGGTCCACGTGGTGAGCCCGGCCGCCGACATGACGTCCGTGAGGCTCATGGCGCCTCCGCCGGCACCTCGGTTGCCGTTTCGCCGGCGCCCGAATCGGCGATCTCTCCGTCGACGCCGGTCTCCTCCTCGACCGCCAACTGCTCGGGTTTCGTGATGTCGGTGCCGAGACGCTGGAGATAGGCGATCAGGGCGACGATCTGTTTTTCGGCCAGAGCCTCGGGGCCGCCCTGAATGACGATCTCGTCGGCGACAGCCCGCGCCTGCTCCCGCGCGGCGGTCGCGCCGCCGGCGATCTCCTCGTCACTGTAGGGCACCCCGATCAGCCGATGGGCCCGCATCGTTCGTTCGATGGAATCGAAATCAAGGTCGTTGGTCAGCAGCCATGGGTAGGCCGGCATGATCGATCCGGCGGTGATGGCGCGTGGGTCGTCCATGTGGCGCAGGTGCCACAGATCGGGGTACTTGCCTCCGACCCGCTGGAGGTCAGGGCCGATGCGCCGCGAGCCCCACTGGAAGGGGTGGTCGTAGACGAACTCACCGGGCTTCGAGTAGTCGCCATAGCGTTCGGTCTCGGCGCGGAACGGACGGATCATCTGCGAGTGGCAGTTGTAGCAGCCTTCGGAGAGGTAAATGTTGCGGCCCGCGAGCTCGAGAGGCGTGTATGGGGTGACGGTCGCGATGGTGGGCACGTTGGATTTGATGAGGAAGGTCGGGATGATCTCGAAGAGCGATGCCACCACCACCGCCACCAACACCGCAACGGTGAACTTGAGCGGCAGCCGCTCCCAGCGGCGGTGCCAGGTGGTGGAGAAGAAACGGTCGAGCTTGTAGGCGAGGTTGACGACGTGGGCCCCGCTCTCCTGCAACGGGGTCCGCGGCTCTGGACGGTCGACGTAGTTCTTGGATAGGGCCGGCGCCTCGTGCACCGGCACGTCGTATTCTGATGGGCGGCGCTTCCAGGTCATCAAGAAATTGACGCCCATCAGGAGTGCTCCCGCGAGATAGGCGAGGCCGCCGATCACCCGCACCCAGTACATCGGAATGAGGCGCAGGGTGGTCTCCACGAAATCGCCGTACTTGAGGTACCCCTCGTCGTCGAAGGCGAGCCACATCAGGCCCTGGGTGAGACCGGCGGCGTAGATGGCGACGATGTAGAGCAGGATGCCGATGGTGCCGAGCCAGAAGTGCGCCTCGGCAAGCTTTCGGCTCCAGAGCTCGGTCTGGAAGAGGCGCGGCAGGAGCCAGTAGATCATCCCGAACACGAGGAAACCGACCCAGCCGAGGGCCCCGGAATGGACGTGGGCGATCGTCCAATCGGTGTAGTGCGAGAGCAGATTGACCGATTTGACCGAGAGCAGCGGCCCTTCAAAGGTCGACATGCCGTAAAAGGTCACGGCGACGACAAAGAACTTGAGCACCGGGTCCGTGGCGACCTTGTCCCACGCGCCGCGAAGGGTGAGCAGACCGTTGAGCATGCCGCCCCAGGAAGGCATCCACAGCATGACCGAAAAGAGCATGCCGAGGGTCGATGCCCAGGCCGGCAACGCGGTGTAATGCAGGTGATGGGGACCGGCCCAGATATAGATAAAGACCAGCGACCAGAAGTGGATGATCGACAGCCGGTAGGAAAAGACCGGGCGGTCGGCCGCCTTTGGCAGGAAGTAGTACATCATCCCGAGAAACGGGGTTGTGAGCAGGAAGCCGACGGCGTTGTGGCCGTACCACCATTGCATGAAGGCGTCCTGGACGCCGGCGTAGATCGGAAAGCTGCGCCACAGCCCGGCCGGCACGACCAGATTGTTGAATACGTGCAGCAGCGTGATGGTGACAATGGTCGCGATGTAGAACCAGATCGCCACATAGATGTGGCGCTCCCGTCGCTTGGCAATTGTGCCGAAACAGTTGAAGGCGAAGGCGAGCCAGACAACGGCGATCGCGATGTCGATGGGCCACTCCAGCTCGGCGTACTCCTTGCCCTGGGTGATGCCGAGGGGAAGGGTCAGCGCGGCGGAGACGATGATCGCCTGCCACCCCCAAAAGTGGATCTGGCTGAGAGCGTTTGAAAACATCCGAGTCTTGAGCAGCCGCTGCATGGAGTAGTACACCCCGGCAAAGACCGCGTTGCCCGCGAATGCGAAAATCACGGCATTCGTGTGGAGCGGCCGCAGACGCCCAAATGACAGGAAGGCGAGCTCGAAGTTAAAAAACGGCGCCGCAAGCTGGAGGGCGATGATGACGCCCACGAGCATTCCGACCACGCCCCAGACGAATGTCATCAGCGTGAACTTGCGGACGATGGCGTCGTCGTAGGTGAACTGTTCAATCTCGGCGGTCATCAAGCTCCTCCCAGAGTGGATCGCGCCGGTCTCAACCGGCGCCGCGAATCGTACCAGGAATCGTTCCTTTTTGGGGACGAAGTTGACTCATTTTCAGTGCTGAGATCGGTGGTTTCGGTGGGTCGCCGCCCATCGCGTACCAGGCGAACCAGAAGGCATAACGAACGGTCAGCAGGCCTGAGGGTTGGGAAAGCGGCTCGACACTCGCCACACCGGGATCGAGGCGGAATCGGATACGGAGGGGGAGGCCCCCGGCGTCGACATTTATCTCGCCGGACGGGTCGCCAACGGCCCGTGCGAGGTGCGGCAGCGCGAAGACGTGATCGACCCCGTGGATTGTCGCCACCACCACCCGGTCCTTGAGCCGGAGTTCGGACGAGGGCGGCAGCGGATCGACCGGAAATCTCAACAGGTCTGACCCGAAGTACGAGTGGTAGGGGTCCCTTTTGTAGAGCTTCTTGAGCTCGGGAAGAGGCGCCAGGATCCGAGTGTCCGGGTGCTCGCGGCGCCATGCACCCCAGGTCGTGAGATTGGCCATCTCAAGCGTCAGGGAGGGCGCGGCGGCTGGATCAGGGCCGGCAACCGGGCGTCCAGTGAGCTGTGTCCAGAGGGTTGCCTGGGCGGACTCGGCCCGCCGGTCATACAGCAGCGAATTGGATTGATACAGCAGACCCGATACTCCGAGATCGATTTCGGCGCCGTCGACCAGACGGTGATAGACCGCGACGCTGTCGCACAGTGGGTTGTACGTTACGGCGATGCGCCTTCCACCGACAACGTCGTTGACCACCTCATGCCAGCGCATGAGCCGCAGCGGGTAGGCGCGCGCCTCGCCACCGATGGCGACGCCGATCACCCGGTCGTCCGAAACCAACAGCTTGCCCCGCTCCTCCTCGTTGTGGCGGTCGACCTCCGCCGCGTCGATCGTGGCCGGTTCATGCAGGGTATGAACCCCGTCCGGGGCCATTGCGCGAACGATGAGTTTCGGAGGGACGATGGTGTTGGTGAGATCAAAGGAGGGAGATTCGCGGTCTTTGCCGCGGGTATCGAAGATTGGGATGACGAGGAGGGCGGTCACCGCCGCGCTCAATCCAGCCGCCGCCACCGCCACCCACCAGCCGCTGCGGATGATTGCTGGTGCCCTCACCTGATCAGCGCCCCTGGTCAGAAATGAGTCGGGCCATGTCCGGTACCGAGTCGGGAGCCGGCTGGTCCATCGCGAAGTCCGTTCCACGATGTGCCTGACGGGCCGCATCGTGATCATCCATGTCGACCACCATCAGACCAAGCACTACGGGCAGGTAGAGGATGCTGGCGAGAAAGAGACGTCGAGCCGCCTGCCGGCTGCGGGCCCGCAGGAAGATCCAACCCCACCACACGAAGGCCAGCCCGACGACCTGAGAGGCGACGAGGAAGGTCCCGCCGGTCACCCCCGACGCGCTCAGTGCAGCGGTGATCGGAAGGAGCGCGGCGGCGTAGACGAAGGCGAGCCGACTGGTGACCCGTCCCTCATCGTCGACCGCCGGCAGCATGCGGAAGCCGCCACGGGCATAGTCTTCGCGATAGAGCCACGCGAGGGCCAGGAAGTGGGGGATCTGCCACACGAAGAGCAGCCCGCCGAGGATCCACGCCCCCCCGTCGAGGCGACCGGTGGCCGCAGCCCAACCCATCATCGGCGGCACCGCCCCGCAGACGGCGCCGACCACTGTGTTGAGGGGCGTCCTCACCTTGAGCGGGGTGTAGACGAGCACGTAGAGCAAAGTCACGAAGAGCGAGAGAAGCGTCGTCAGCCAATTGGTGCCGACTGCCAGGATCAGCAGTCCCGTCAACGATGTGCACACACCCCAGATGGCTGCCCGTCCGCGCCCGACGCGGCCCGCAGGCAACGGCCGCTCGCGGGTTCGCAGCATCTGGCGGTCGCGTTCGACCTCCCACCATTGGTTGAGGATGTTCGCGCCGAAGGCGCTCAGCGCGGTACCCAAGACTGCCGCCACTCCAACCGTGAGTGACAGCTCACCCCGCGAGCCGAGCACAAAACCGACGAGAGCTGTCAGTACCACCAGCGCACCGAGCCGGGCCTTGGCCAGCTCGAGGTAATCCGCGACCAGCGATCGGATGGATGAGCTCGAGCGCCTGGAGGGCGAGCTCGCTCGAGAGGGTTGTGTGTGTTCCATATTCCGCGCTTTCCTGAGACTTCACAGCGGCAAAGGTGTATATTGCCGGTCGATCTTCAGATAGGGGCGACGATCGCTGGAAAGTATAACCGAACCGGGAGTCGTCTTTATTCGCAGCTCGACGGGAGGTGAGCATGAACCCGAGTGGTGGAGACCGCAGCTTCGTCCTGCCCTTTGCTTTCGCCATGACCGTATCGATGTGGGCGGTGGCGTACGTGTGCCGCCTGCCGGCCGTGATGGCGCCGAGCTGGGTGGTGCTCGGTCTGATGTTGGCGGTGGTGGCGCTGTGGGGTTGGCTGACCGCTTGGCGCACTCACGGTGGATGGCTCGCCGGTGTCATGGTCGGTGCTGCAGCCTCGGTCCTGAACCTGCTGATCCTCGGAAGCCTCTTGGCCCCCTCCGACGGCGGAGCGGTGGGACCGTCGGCTCTGCTGTGGGTCCCGGGTTCGATCGTGATCATCGCCTTGATTTCCGGTGGATTTGCCGCGGCCGGCGTTGGAAAACCCGACACGACCGGTGACACCGTGGAGTGGACCGCTCTGTTCTCAAAGGTCGCCGTCGCGGCCACCTTTCTGCTGCTGGTCGCGGGCGGTTTGGTGACCAGCAGCGAGGCCGGTCTGG
>CBDTWX010000012.1:0-23841 GCA_965364305.1 uncultured Thermoanaerobaculia bacterium | reverse complement strand
CGGGACGCCGTGATTCGCCGTCCGTAGTAGACGCCTGGTGAGAAGTACGGGTTAGCTGGATGGGGAAGCCAAAACCGAATTAGGAATGAGGAATGAGGAATTCCCGCCCGCCCACCTGGTCGCAGGCCGCAGGTCACAGGTCGCAGGTCGCACGGGTCAGGGGCATGAACGACCAATCCACAGATTCCTCCACTCACTCGCTATGCTCCGTCGGTCGGAATGACGGGTGGGACTGGCTACTGGCCACTTGGGGCTGGGCGGGCGGGCGGATCCAGCATCCAGCATCACGGGTGGGTGTGTGGCTACGACTGTGCGATGAAGCGCTTGTTGAGGACCAGCGGTCTCGACAGATCCACGTGGCCGGTGAGGGTCTTGACCTCGTGTCCGCCGAAGAGGATCTGCACGGCCGAGATCTCGGGGCAGTTGAGGATGATCGAGTCGACAACACCGTAGGTGAGCAGCAGTTCGGTGCTCGAACCGTTGAGCGGTTTTGGCGGCGCCGTGAGATCGACAAAGGCGTTGCCGTGCCGATCGACAAAGATCGCCTTGACTGCCGCATCGTAGGGGACCACCGGAGCGAGATTTTTCGAGGTAAGGGGTCCGGCGAGGAGCTCGTTCATCACCACCTGGATGCGTTCGTGGACCTCTTCCGGGAGCGGCACGGACCGCAGCTCGGGGTGGAGCATGCCGTCGGCGCCGGTGAAGAGGAGGATGATCCGCTGTTCAGGGGCGGGAGTCGGCGTGGGAATTTTCTCCACGGGCATGACTTCGTGCTGCACGACCTCCTTGGGGGCTTCGCTCCGGAGCAATGAGACCAGCAGCGCCACTGCCACGACCCCCGCTGCCGCAATCAGCACCACACGCCAGTTCATCGTCGTCTCACGAAGTCCAACACGCCGTCGGCGATGGCCTCGGCCAGCGCCTGCTGGTGATCCGGTTGATCCAGCTTCTTTTCCTCGGCCGGGTTGGAGAGAAACCCGACCTCGACCAGTATGGCCGGCATGGTGGCTCCGGTGAGGACGACAAATGGGGCCTGTTTGACCCCTCGATCTCTCAGGCCGAGGCGGGCGTTGAGTCGACCCTGGACGGCCAGCGCGAGATCGGCGCTCTCGTTGAGGACCTCGGCCTGCGCCATGTCCCACAGGATGAGATCGAGGGGCGAGCGGTCCTCCGAAGCCGTCGTGGGTCGGTTCTCGAGATCGGCGGTTGCGGCCGCCGCCTCGTCGGTGGCGCGGTCGAGGCTCATGTAATAGGTTTCGGCACCGGAGACCGATGAGAAGGTGGAGGCGTTGGCGTGAAGCGAGACGAAGACCCTTGCCTCGAGGCGGTTGGCGAGGGCCGTTCGATCGATGAGGGCGCGACTCTGGTCACCGTCGCGAGTCAGGCGCACGGCGTAGCCTCGGCTTTCGAGCGCCCGCGCAAGACGGCGCGCGACGGCCAGCGTCAGCTCTTTCTCGGTCAGACCGTTGCTCGACTGGGCGCCGAGATCGTCTCCGCCGTGGCCGGGGTCGATGACGATCGGACGCGGTCCGGTCCGTCTCACCGCGGGCGCCCGCACCGGCGCCGGGGTCGGGGTCGGCCGCGCCGGCCCGAGCTCCATGGTGACCCGCGGGGGCCCCTCCAGGGTGTGCCACGAGAGCAGGCCGACCCCTTTGGCTAGCTTGATCTCTATTGTCTGTTCGACACTCGTCAGCGAACGGACTCTTCGTGACCGGAAGGGCGTGCTGGCATCGAGCTGCGGAGCCGCGTCGTCAAAACGGACGACGACCCTGCCCGCTTCAGTCTCCACAACGTCGACGTCCTCGACCTGGTTGAGCGTCAGCACGAGGGTGGTGGTGACTCCGAAATCCGCCACGGCCGGTCGAACCGTCACAGGGGAGGCAAACCGCGCACCGCGCTCGATCCGATAGCCCAGAGGGATGGTCTCGAGGTGGAACCCCAGCGGGCTGAGCAGATATCGTTCGAGATAGCCGAGGCTGACCGCCACGCCTTGGGGCGAGGCGACCGGAGTTTCTCTCGCCTCCTGCAGCGTCCCGTCGACCAGCAGAACCTTGTGATCGACGGCGAACTGGATGACATGACCCTCATAGACGACGCCGTAGGTGCCGGCGGAGAGCGAGTATTTGGCTTCAGCCTCCATCAGCTCGAAGATGGGTATGACCTCGACCCGCTGGCCGAAAAGGGGCACGACAATCGCCCGTTCTTCAAAGTGAAACTCGATGGTCCGGGCATACCCCTGAACCTTCGTCGGCGTGGGCTCCTGTGCGGTAACTGAGCCGATGCTCGCCATCAGCGCGATGAAGAGGAAATTTAGTTTTCGCATCAAATATCCACGAATCCAGTCCCGGCCGCCCCGAAGTGACTCTGTCCGGCCTGGGGTGCGAACCCCGGCGTTTGAAAAATTGGCGGATCAGGTCGAGGAAATCAGCTCCTCGCACGGATCCTCATCACAGCCGCTCTATTGTACAAATTCCGGTCTCAACCCGACGGGCTGAGACCGGAATTCGAGGAGGGGGTGCGAAGCGCCGGCAGTGTAGAAATTCGCGGCGTTGCCGCGACCGCAATTCTTCGAAACCCGGTTTCGAAGAATTGCTGGTGGAGGCGGTGGGAATCGAACCCACGTCCGAGGAACTTCGGTCGCCGGCTTCTCCGTGTGCAGCCGGCTGTTATTTCTCGTCCGGTGGTCGGTCAGCTGGCGGCCTCCCACGCGGACCAGCCCGAAAAATCTCGGTCACCGCTTACGGGCGTCACGGCGGCCCAGCCCATCTAACAGCGTCCATCCCAGACCAACGGGCCGAGTCACGGGTAGGACGTGGCTACCTAAGCAGCCAGTGCGTAGTTGTTGTCGGCAGTTGAAATTGCCTCCACCCGTTTTACGAGCGGATGGCCCTCGACACGCTACCGACGATCGAATTGTTCCCCGTCAAACCCAGTGCGCCCCCGGATTCGACTATCGCATTGATTTTAACAGTTCTCAGGCCTTTTTTCTTCCCGTGCAGCCGCCGCGACTGCACGGGAAGAAAAAAGAGAAAAGGGTTGACCAAACCTGACTGGAATGGGATCCTGGGCTCGTTCCACGCTGCACAATCAAAGGAGTTTTCTATGTTGGCGAAGGCGTACTCTGCCACGCCGCGCGGCGTGGATGCGTTGTTCGTGACTGTGGAGGTGGATCGAATCCGCTCGCAGTACCCGTCGGTGGTCGTTGTCGGTCTGCCCGACACGGCCGTCCGAGAGGCGCGTGAGCGGATTTTCTCTGCCATCAGACACCTGGGCCGGAGGTCGGAGGCGGCCAACGTGGTCATCAATCTCGCTCCGGCCGATCAACGGAAGGAGGGCGCGGCACTCGACCTGCCTATGGCGGTGGCCTTCCTGGCTGCCACCGGCGATGTGCCGGCGGCGTCCCTAGCGGATCGTGTTCTCCTCGGCGAGCTGTCGCTCGAAGGGAGGTTGCAGCCGGTGCGTGGGGTGCTGCCCATCGTTCTTGCGGCCCGAAAGCGAGGCATCAGCGAAGTGGTGGTCCCGGCCGCCAACCGGCGCGAAGGGTCCGTGGTGAACGGGATACAGGTCGTTGGGGCTGCGAGCCTCGGTGCAGTGGTTCGTTATTTGCGGGATGGCGAGGTTCCGTCTCATCCCCCTTCGGAGCAACGCGAGACCAGGACGGTCGTCGAGGGGGAGGTCGATCTTTGCGATGTCGTCGGCCAGGAGCAGGCGAGGCGTGCACTCGAGGTGGCGGCGGCGGGAGGCCACCATCTGCTGTTCATGGGTCCACCGGGAAGCGGAAAATCGATGCTGGCGCGGCGCCTCCCGGGAATCCTGCCGCCGATGAGCTCGGAGGAAGCCATCGAGGCGACGTGCGTGTACTCGGTGTCGACCCGGGTGCCGAGACCGGCCGGTCTGCTCGAAAGGCGACCTTTCCGGGCCCCCCATCACTCGGCGTCTTCTGCGGCCTTGATCGGCGGTGGTGTCAACCCGCAGCCGGGCGAGGCTTCGCTTGCCCACCACGGCGTATTGTTTCTCGACGAGCTGACCGAGTTTCGACGGGACGTCCTCGAAGCCCTCCGTCAGCCGCTCGAAGATCGGTTGGTGACGGTAGCTCGAGCCCAGGCAACCGTCAGCTTCCCAGCGAGCTTCCAGCTGGTGGCGGCAGCGAACCCTTGCGCCTGCGGGTTTCTCGGCGACGACCGGCGCGAGTGCACCTGTACCCCGGTGGCGGTGCAGCGCTATCGATCGAGGCTGTCTGGGCCTCTGCTCGATCGACTCGACCTCCAGGTCACCGTGCCCGCGGTGCCGTGGCGCGAGCTCTCCGCCGATCGTTGCGGAGAGTCCTCCGAGGCGGTGGCCGCCAGAGTCGCTCGGGCGCGCATGGTGCAGACCGAACGCTATGCAGAGAGCGGACTGTGCTCGAACGGTGAGTTGGGGCCGGACGGCATACGCCGCTGGGCCGGGACCGATCCCGACGGTCGCCGGCTCCTCGAGCATGCGAGCCGGGGTCTCGGGCTGTCGGCGAGGGCCTACCACCGGATTCTCCGAGTGGCGAGGACGATTGCGGATCTCGCCGGGGAGGACGGCATCTCATCGGCCCATCTCGCCGAGGCGATCGCCTACCGCAGTCTCGATCGGGAGCCGTTGCTCCGGCCGAGGGCGGTCGGGGAGTGGTCGACGTCGGCTGACTGCCAGGATATGGGGAGGTGAACCGTGAAACACGCGGTATTCAGCCTCTGCTATCACGTCGTGCTCGAAACTGACGGAAGAAGGCCCATGGTTCTGCCGGGTCTTGTCGAGGGGTTGCAACGGTTCTTCGAACGGATGGTCCGACAGCTCGGTGGCGTGCTGCTCGGGTTTGGCGGCATACCCAATCATGTGCACCTCTTGGTCCGCCTGCCGCCTACTGTGATGATGTCTGAAACGGTGCGGGTGCTGAAGACGGAGTCGACACGATGGGCTTTGAAGGACCGGGCGACTGATCTCGTGTGGGCGGAGGGGTACGGTGTGTTCTCGGTGGGGAAGGCACAGGCGCCGGATATTTTGGACCTGCTGCGGTGTCAGGAGAGCCACCACAGGCGAAAATCCTGCGCCCACGAGCTGCTGGCTCTGATGAACGGCGCCGTCGATGTCACTAGGGACGACAACGGCGGCCTCTCGATTCCGGCCTGTCGAGGTCAACCGGGCACGGGGGACTCAACGGCCGAATTCCCACGATGAGGTGGAGGTGTGGGCAACACCGGGGCGATGGTGAAGGTATTTTCGGAGGGCAGATATTCGAACACTCGTTCGACGATCGGTTCTGGGTTCTGGCGCTCCGGCCCCGGAACCGGGACCAGCCGGGCCGCGAGCCGAGGAACCTCGATGACCGGTCGAGAGGCCTGGAATTTCACCGGCCGCAAGGGGAAATATATTGGCGTGCGCGGGGGAGTGGGTGCGGGCCTCGTGCGGGCAAGGGTCGGCCAGGTGATCGCGAAGACTGCGAGGTGGATAGCTGCGGCGGCCAGCAGACCGAACCGGAGACCGGTCGTGCCGCGGTAGTCACGTTCCATCAGGTGCTCGTAAGAAGCCTGACGGTGGTAAGTGGTACCGCTCGCCATCGCATCCTCCTGTGTTCAGTGAGAGCGGTTCTCGCTAAGGGAGTTCCGGATCCGTTTTCGATCGGTCGCCAATCCTCGGTCTGAGACTTGAAATCAGGAGCTTGTGAAAACATTGACAAGCGGTGATGCACCGTTAGAATGATCGCGCCCTGAATGGGCTAGGAGGAGGGGGTATGGAACACTACGTCCCGATTCTGATCTTCACCCTCGTCGCGATCTCTTTCCCGGCCATCGCTCTGTTGGTGGCAAAGGTGGTTCGGGCGGGCAGTTATGACCCAGTGAAGGCGGAACCCTACGAGTGCGGAGTCAAGGCGACATCATTCGCGCTCGACAAGAGATTTTCCATTCGTTACTACGTGATCGCCGTGCTCTTCGTGGTCTTCGACGTCGAGACGATTTTCCTGTTCCCGTGGGCGGTGATGTTCGACAAGCTGGCGCTCTTCGGTTTTGTCGAAATGATGGTCTTCTTGGCCATCCTGCTCGTGGGCTATCTCTATGCGTGGCGAAGGGGGGCGCTCGAATGGGTCTGATCGAGGACCGCTTCTCCAAGAACATCATCACGACGACCTACGACAAGGTCTTCAACTGGGCGCGTCGTTCGTCGCTGTGGCCCATGCAGTTCGGTCTTGCCTGCTGTGCGATCGAGATGATGGCGACGCTCGACTCTCGGAACGACATGGCGCGGTTTGGCGCCGAGGTCTTCCGCGGTTCGCCGCGCCAGGCGGACATGATGATCGTTTCGGGAACTGTGACCGAAAAAATGGCGCCGATGGTCAAACGGCTCTATCACCAGATGGCCGAACCCAAGTGGGTGCTCGCCATGGGCTCCTGCGCGATGTGTGGTGGGCCCTACAAGACGTACGCGGTGACCCAGGGCGTGGACCGCATCATTCCGGTCGACGTCTATATTCCGGGTTGCCCGCCGCGGCCGGAGGCTCTTCTCTACGGTCTCATGCAGCTGCAACGCAAGATCGATCGCGAGACCATCGCCCGCGACCGGGTGTCGTGAGGGGGGATCATGAACGACGACAAACCCGCCCCGCCCCCCGAGACGCCCGAAGACGAAAACGTTCCCGAAACGGCATCTCCGCCCGAGGTCGAGCAACCGGCCGAGCAGAAGCGAGCTCTGAGCGACGAGGAGAAGGCGGCAAAGATTGCCGAGGCGAAGGCCAGGGCCGCCGCCAAGAAGGCCGCCGAGGCCGAGGAGCCAAAACCTCCGTGGGAAGAAAAACCTGTGCCGCCGATCCACGAGGAGGCGACGGACGACGAAGATGCGGCGGCCCTTGAGCTCGAGATGCCGGGCCTCGTTCTGGCGGCCGATCGTTATGCCGGAGAGGTCACCCTGACCGTACCTGCCGAGCGAATCGTCGAGATCTGTTGTTTTTTCAAAGACGACCGTGGATATCGATTTCTGGTCGACCTCACCGCAGTCGACTGGCCGGAGCGAGAAGAGGGCCGTTTCGACGTCGTCTACTGGATGCACCGGCACGAGGACTCGAAGCGCCTGAGACTGTGCACGGTCGTGTCCGACGAGACGGTGGCCAGCGTCTCCGAGGTCTGGAAGACGGCCAACTGGATGGAACGCGAGGCCTATGACATGTTCGGGATCATCTTTGAAGGTCACCCCGGTCTCGAGCGGATCCTCACCTGGGAAGGCTTCAACGGCCATCCGTTGCGCAAGGACTTTCCGGTCGAGGGGATCGACACCGGCGCCGCCATCTATCCCGATGTCTACCCGCCCGGCGGCGGTCCGCCCCCCGATGAGGCCGAGGGAGAGGAAGGGGACGCATCATGAGCGGTCCCGATCGTTCGCTCTTCGATGTCGAGGAGATGGAGATCAACTTCGGGCCGCAGCACCCGGCGACTCACGGCGTGTTGAGAGTCAAGATGAAGCTCGACGGCGAGAAGATCGTCGAGGCCAAGCCGATCATCGGCTACCTCCATCGCGGCACCGAGAAGCTTTTTGAAACCATGGACTTTCCACAGTGCATTCCGCACACCGACCGCATGGACTATGTGGCGGCGGCGACCAACAACCAGGGTTTCTGCGTGACCATGGAAAAGCTGCTCGGGATCTCGATCCCGCCGCGCGCCGCCTACATCAGGATGATCCTCGCCGAGATGCAACGTCTGGCCTCGCATCTGGTGTGGCTGGCGACCCATGCCGTCGACATCGGTGCCATCACGCCGTTCTTTTATACATTCCGTGAGCGCGACGCGATCCTCGACCTCTTCGAGGAGTACTGCGGCGCCCGGCTGACCCTCAACACCATGAAGATCGGTGGCGTGCCCTTCGAGCTGCCGGATGGTTGGGTCGACCGCTGCTCGGAGCTGGTCGACGGTTTCAACGCTCACGTCGACGAGTACGAAAACCTCCTCACCGAGAACCGGATTTGGAAGAAGCGAACCATCGGGATCGGTGTGGTGACTGCCGAGGAAGCCATCGAGTGGGGGCTCACCGGACCGCCGTTGCGCGGCTCTGGAGTCAAGTGGGACATCCGAAAGGTCTTCCCTTACGACCGCTACGGCGAGATCGATTTCTCAATCCCGATCGGCGCCAATGGCGACACCTACGACCGATACCTGGTTCGGATCGAGGAGATGCGCCAGTCGGTACGGATCATCCGCCAGTGTCTCGATCGTTTGCCCGACGGCAAGATCATGGCGCGGGTGCCCAAGATCATCCGCACCAAAGACGAGGGAATGGTCTACGGTGCGGTGGAAGCGCCCAAGGGAGAGCTCGGCTACTTCATCGTTGCCACGCCCAAAGGAACGACACCGTACCGCTGCCATGTGCGGCCTCCCTCGTTTATCAACCTGCAGATGCTGCCGGCCATGGTCGAGGGCCACTTGGTGGCTGATCTGGTGGCTGTCATCGGCACCCTCGACATCGTCCTCGGAGAGATCGACCGATGAAGATTCGGAATTCGGAATTCGGAATTCGGATTCTTGCTCCGCGGCCCCGAGCCGTTTCTGAAAGACAATTCAGACTTCAGAGTTCAGAATTCAGAATTCGACGAGCGAATGCGAGGAGTCGGTGATGACCGATCCCCTGATGGTGTACATCGTGATTCCGCTGGCGAAGACGGTGGTGATCCTGGGCGTGCTGCTCTTTGTGGTGGCCTACCTCACTCTTGCCGAACGCCGAATCCTTTCCTTCATGCAGGTTCGGTTGGGCCCCAACCGGGTCGGCCCGCAAGGCCTTCTGCAACCCTGGGCCGACGTCTTCAAGCTTCTGGTCAAGGAGGATGTTGTCCCCGGAAGGGCCCAGCGACTGGTCTTCATGCTGGCGCCGGCGTTGATCTTCACGCCCTCCTTCATCGTCTGGGCGGTGATCCCGTTCGGTGACAGCTTCACTGTCGGCGGCTACGAGATCCAGCCCTTCCTGGCCGACATCAACATCGCCGTCCTCTTTGTGCTCGCCATCTCGACCATCGGGGTCTACGGCATCATCCTCGGCGGCTGGTCATCCGACAACAAGTTCTCGCTGATGGGCGGTCTTCGCTCGGCGGCACAGATGATCTCCTACGAGGTGCCGATGGGCTTTGCTGTCGTGTCGGTACTGCTGATGGCAGGGACCCTGTCGCTGGTGGGCATCGTCGAGGCGCAACGCGACGCCGGGCTGTGGTTCATCATCCCCGGCATCCTCGGTTTTGGGATTTACTTCATCTGCGGAGTTGCCGAGACCAACCGCAACCCCTTCGACCTGCCGGAAGCCGAGGCCGAGCTGGTGGCCGGCTTCCACACCGAGTACTCGGGCATGAAGTTCGCGCTGTTCTATCTCTCCGAGTACATGAACATGCTGGTGGTCTCGTCGTTGGCTGTGCTGCTCTTCTTTGGTGGCTGGCTGCCGCCCTTTCCGGGCCTGTTGGCCGGTCTGTGGCAATCTGCGGCGTTGGCGTGGATCCCACCCTTTGTCTGGTACTTCGTCAAGGTGATGGCCTTCATGTTCGTCTTCATCTGGTTCCGCGGAACCTTCCCGCGCTACCGGTTCGACCAGCTGATGGCTGTCGGCTGGAAGTGGCTTTTGCCCCTGTCGCTGGCCAACGTCGCGCTGGTGGCCCTGGGTGTTCTGATCCTGAAGGGATGAGTGTATGAGCGTTGCTGAGTTCGTTCGAAAACTGATCCCCACCGATCTCTTTGGTGGGTTGGCCGTGACCGGTCGAAACTTCTTCGGAAGCAACGAAACCGTTCAGTACCCGGAGCAGAGAGTCGAGCCGAAGGACCGCTTTCGCGGGATGTTCGGTTACTCCCTCGAACGCTGTATCGACTGCCATCTCTGCGCCAAGGCCTGCCCGATCGACATCATCTACATTACCGACCACACAGAGGTCGAGATGGTCGGCGAAAAGAAGAAAAAGAAGAAGGTCATTGACCGTTACGACATCGATGTCAAACGCTGCATGTTCTGTGGCCTCTGCGAGGAAGCGTGCCCGACCGAGCCCAAGTCCATCTGGATGACCACCAAGAGCTATGAAGGGACGGTCTACGAACGCAACGAGGGCCTGTACTACGACAAGGAACGGCTGGAGAACTGGGAGGGTATGCTGGCGTTTCCTGGCGTTGTGCTGCCGATCGACGGTCAGGACCCCTCGAACCCCAAACAGAAAATCGAAGCTGCACCGACCGAAGAAAGCGCAGAAGGAGCGCTGTGATGGACACCCTCGTAGCAAACTTCGGCGCCATCTTCTTTTATCTGGTGGCGGCGTTGGCGGTGGCGGGTGGTATCGGCGTGATTACCTTCAAAAACCCGGTGCACGCGGCCCTGGCCCTGCTCGAGACCTTTGTCATGGTCGCGGTGCTCTTCATCCTCCGCCACGCCGAGTTTCTGGCCGCCGTCCAGGTGCTGGTCTACGCCGGCGGCATCATGGTTCTCTACCTTTTCGTCATCATGCTGGTGAGAGTCAAGAATCTCCGCGTCGAGGACGTCTTTCTGTCCGGGGTGGCTCCCCTGGCAGTGATCGGAGGTGTCCTGCTCGGCGCCCTCGTGGCGATTGGCATCCTTCTCGGCTCGATGGCCGCAGGTGACGCCAGCCCCGATGTCATGAGGACGGTCGTCACCGAAGGAGGAGCAGAGGTCATCGGGAACACCGAGGCCGTCGGGTGGGTCCTCTACATGAAATACCTGGTTCCCTTCGAAATCGTGTCGGTGCTGCTGCTGGTCGCGATGATCGGCGCGATTGTCTTTGGCCGCCGCGATGCCGCCCTCGCCGGGTCCGGAGAGGGGGTGGAATCATGATCGGCGCCACGCATTACGTTGCCCTGTCACTGATTCTGTTCTGCCTCGGTCTCATCGGCGTTATGGTGCGCCGCAACCTCATCACCGTGCTGATGTCGATCGAGCTCTTGTTCAACGCCGTCAACCTCAATCTGATTGCCTTTTCCTTCCGGCTCGGCGACCTCGGGGGCCAGGTTCTGGCGATCTTCGTGATCACCGTCGCCGCCGCCGAGGCGGCTATCGGTCTCGGGTTGATCATCGCCCTCGTCCGGCTCAAGGACACGGTCTTGCTCGACGAGGCCGACGTCATGCGGAGTTAGTGGGATGAAACTGTACGACCTGATCTGGCTCGTGCCCCTGTTCCCGCTGATCGGAGCGGCGTTCAACGGGCTCGTCTCCAACCGTCTCGGTTTGAAGAAATCGGTGACCCACACGGTTGCTCTGATCGGCTCCGGCGCCGCGTGGCTGTGGGGCTGGGCGGCCGTGATCCAGTGGTATTTTGCCGAGGACATCCACCAGCCCTATGTGGTGAAGGCCTTTACGTGGATCACCGGTGGTGATCTGAAGATCCTTGACGGCACCGTGAAGCCGGTGGAAATCTCCGCCTCCTTCCAGGTGGACCCGTTGTCGGCCGTGATGCTCGGCTTCGTGACCTTTGTCGGCTTCCTCATCCACCTCTACTCGGTCGGCTACATGCACGACGAGTCCGACCGGGCCTATGCGAGGTACTTCTCCTATCTCAACCTCTTCATGTTCGCGATGCTGACCCTGATCACGGGGTCGAACCTCCCGGTCCTCTTCGTCGGCTGGGAGGGCGTCGGGCTGTGCTCGTATCTGCTGATCGGCTTCTACTTCGAGAAGGGCTGGTGCGCCTCGGCCGGTATGAAGGCCTTCATCGTCAACCGCATCGGCGATTTCGGATTCATCCTTGCCATCTTCGCTGCCTTCATGGTCTTCGGAACGCTCGAGTTCTCAGAGCTCTTTGCGGCCATGCAGGCCGACCACCACGGTCACTTCGCCGCCGCGGCGACGCTCATCGGCATCCTGCTCTTCGTCGGTGCGGTGGGCAAGTCGGCGCAGATCCCGCTGTACGTCTGGTTGCCTGACGCGATGGCGGGTCCGACCCCGGTTTCGGCCCTGATCCACGCCGCGACCATGGTCACCGCCGGTGTCTATATGGTGGCGCGCTGCAACTTCTTCTACCAGATGAGCCCGACCGCCATGCTGGTGGTCGCCGTCGTCGGCGGCGTGACCGCGGTCTTCGCGGCCACCATCGGGCTGACCCAGAACGACATCAAGAAGGTGCTGGCGTACTCGACTGTGTCCCAGCTCGGTTACATGTTTCTGGCCGCCGGCGTCGGCGCCTACATCGTCGCGATCTTCCACGTGGTCACCCACGCCTTCTTCAAGGCCTGCCTCTTCCTCGGTTCGGGTTCGGTGATCCACGCCTGCGGCGGTGAGCAGGACATGCGCAAGATGGGTGGTCTCAAGAAGTACATGCCCACGACCTACTGGACCTTCCTGGTCGCCACCATCGCCATCGCCGGCATCTTTCCCTTCGCCGGATTTTTCTCGAAGGACGAAATCCTTGCCAAGACCTTCACCGCGGGCTACGGCGACCTCAACCACCACGGTTCGATTTATTACCTGCTTTGGGCGCTGGCCGTCGTCGGCGCGATCCTCACCGCCTTCTACATGTTCCGCCTCGTCTTCATGACCTTCCACGGCGAGTTCAGGGGCGGCGAAGAAGCGGAGCACCACCTGCACGAGTCGCCGTGGACGATGACCCTGCCGCTACAGATCCTCGGCGTGCTGTCGATCGTCGGTGGCTTCATCGGTCTGCCCGGTTATCTGTGGGGCAAACCTGAACACAATCTCATCGATCGATTCATGGAACCGGTGGTCCTGCAGACCCACGCTGGGCACGGCGCCCATCCGGGGCTGGGCCTCGAGATCGGGCTCATCTTCCTCTCCTTGGCGGCGGCCGGGTTCGGGATTTGGATGGCCTTCCGCTTCTACATGGGCGGCGAAGCCGGAGTGCGGCCCAAGCGACTGGCCGAGCGTTTCCCGCTGGTCTACAAGCTGATCCTCAACAAGTACTGGGTCGACGAGATCTACGGCGCCACCGTGATCGCCGGCACCGTCAAGCTGTCGCGTTTCCTGTGGGAGTTCGACGCGAGGGTGGTGGACGGTGCGGTCAACGGAACTGCGTTCTCCACTGTGGGGTCGTCGTTTGTCTCCGGGATATTCGATCTGCGAGTGGTGGACGGCGCAGTCAACCTCATTGGCACGAGCTACGACGTCGCGAGCCGGTGGTTCCGGCGTCTGCAGGTCGGATTCACCCAGGGGTACGCGATGGTGATGGTCTTCGGTGCGGCGATTCTGCTCGGGGTCTTCTACCTCATCAAACTGTGAACTAGGGGACGATGATGGACTTTCAATACGGCTGGCTTCTCAACCTGATCTGCTACCTGCCGCTGGCGGGCGCCCTCCTGATGATGGCGTTCATCAAAAAGGAAAACTCGACCGCGCTCAAGACCTGGGCGACCGTGGTAGCGGGGATCGACTTTGTGATCTCGATCCCGCTGTGGTTTCTCTACAAACCGGACGGGGCGGAGTTCCAGTTCGCCACCGTCAAGGAGTGGATACCATCGGTCGGCGTCCAGTACATCTTCGGCGTCGACGGCTTCGCGATTCTGCTGATCCTGCTCACCACCCTGCTCGGTTTCATCGCGGTCTACTGCTCATTCACCGCGATCACTGAACGCCAGAAGGAGTACTACGTCTTTCTGCTCATCCTGCAAACCGGGATGCTCGGGGTCTTCTGCTCGCTCGACTTCATCCTCTTCTACGTCTTCTGGGAGGTCATGCTCGTCCCCATGTACTTCCTGATCGGTGTCTGGGGAGGGCCCCGCAGGCTCTATGCGGCGATCAAGTTCTTCCTCTACACCCTGGTCGGATCGGTGCTGATGCTGGTCGGCATCTTGACCCTCTACTGGTTCAACGCCGACGGTCTGGCCGCCATCGGTCTCAAGGGGCTCGGCAACGCACCGACCTTCTCGGTGACACATCTCTACACCATTGCCGGGCAGATACCGCCCGAGGTCCAGTTCTGGGTTTTCCTCGCGTTTTTCGTCGGCTTCGCTATCAAGGTGCCGATGTTCCCGTTCCACACCTGGTTGCCGGACGCGCACGTCGAGGCCCCGACCGCCGGCTCGGTCATCCTGGCCGCCGTCCTCCTGAAGATGGGTACCTACGGTTTCATCCGTTTCTCGTTGCCGCTGCTGCCGGATGCCACCGTCAAGGCGGTGGGTTGGATCGGCGTTCTTTCGATCATCGCCATCATCTACGGAGCGCTGGTGGCGATGGCGCAGAAGGATATGAAGAAGCTGGTCGCGTACTCGTCGGTCAGCCACATGGGCTTTGTGATGCTGGGCATGTTTGCTCTCAACGACGCCGGCCTCAGGGGCTCGATCCTGCAGATGCTCAACCACGGCGTCTCCACTGGAGCGCTCTTCCTCCTCGTCGGAATCGTCTACGAGCGGCGCCACAACCGGATGATTGCCGAGTATGGCGGTTTGGCCAAGGTGATGCCGCTGTACGCGACGTTCTTCATGATCATCACGATGTCGTCGATCGGTCTGCCGACACTCAACGGTTTCATCGGCGAGTTCACCATCCTGATCGGCGCGTATGCCCATTCCTGGGCGTGGGCGCTGTTTGCCGCTTCCGGAATCGTGCTCGGTGCGGCCTATATGCTGTGGCTGTATCAGAGGGTCTTCTTCGGCGAGCTGTCGAACGAAAAGAACAAGGACCTCGCCGATTTGAATCGGCGCGAGCAGTGGACGCTGATACCGCTCGTCGTCGTCGCCTTTTGGGTCGGTCTCTATCCCAAGCCCTTCTTCGATCGCATGGCGCCGACCGTTAATCGCGTGCTCGAACGGGTGGCTGTGGCGATGCCCGCCGACGCGGAGACCGCCGCCGACCACCTGGCCGAGGTGGCGGCGCTGCCCGCCGATGAAGGCGCGGGGGAGCACGGGGAGTAGCCGATGTCCCTCCAGGAGTTTGTACCCTTCCTGCCCGAGATCTTCCTTGCCAGCGCCGGTTTTGTCGTGCTGCTGCTGGGCATACCGATGGGCCGGCAGGGGGTTCGCACCCTGTCGTTGATCGGCGCCGCCTCGCTCGCCGCGACCGGCGTTCTCGTCTGGCTGGTGGGGCGGCCGGCGGAGGTTTCCGAGACGATCCTCGGAGAGATGCTGGTCGTCGACAACATGGCGGTCTTTTTCAAGCTCCTGATGCTTGGCGCCGCGGCGGTCGCGATCTTCATGGCGGCCGGCTTCCTCGAGCGATCGCAGTACGGTGGCGGCGAGTATGTCTCACTGATCCTTTTTGCAACCCTCGGTACGATGATCATGGCGTCGGGCGCCAACCTCGCCAGCCTCTACGTGGGCCTCGAGCTGATGGCGCTGTCGGTTTACGTTCTGGTCGGCTACTTCAAGCTCGAGGTCAAGTCCAACGAGGGTGCGGTCAAGTACTTCGTCCTCGGCGCCGTCTCGTCGGCGATCCTCCTGTATGGCATCTCGTTGGTCTACGGTGCGCTCGGTACCCTTGATCTCGAAACCATCCGCAGCACTCTGACGGCCGTGCCTTCCGCCAACCCGATGCTGGTGCTCGGCATCGTTCTCGTCGGTTTCGGCATGCTCTTCAAGGTCGCGGCGGTGCCCTTCCACGTGTGGACCCCGGACGCTTACGAGGGCGCACCGACGCCGGTGACCGCCTTCATCTCGGTGGCCCCGAAGGCGGCCGCCTTTGCCATGTTCATGCGGCTCTTCCTCGGTGCCTTTGCCCCGGAGGTCGAGTACTGGCGGGTGATTGTGTGGGTCGCGTCGGCGGCGACCATGATCTATGGAAACGTGGTCGCCCTGACCCAGGACAACGTCAAACGGATGCTCGCCTACTCGTCCATCGCCCACGCCGGATACGCCTTGATGGGGCTGGTGGCGGCCAACGCCATGGGCGCGTGGTCGCTGATGATGTACATGCTGGTCTACGCCTTCATGAATCTCGGCGCCTTCGGTTTCGTGATCCTGCTCGAATCCAAGGGCTTTGCGGGCGAGGAGATCGGCGACTACGCGGGCCTCTCGAGGCGCCACCCGGCAGCCGCCCTCGGAATGTTGATCTTCATGCTCGCCCTGGCGGGAATCCCGCCGACGGCGGGATTCATGGGCAAGCTCTACCTCTTCGCCGCGGCGGTAGAGGGGGGCTACGTGGTGTTGACGGTGATCGCGGTCATCATGTCTGCGGTGAGCCTGTACTACTACTTCCGAATCGTCGTCCAGATGTATCTGCGTGAGGGAACCGAGGAGGATGCGGCCCCGGCCGAACTGCTCGAGGACCGCTGGACAGAGGCGATGATCGCGGTCTGCGTGGTCGTCACCCTGGCGATTGGCGTCTACCCGGCGCCGGTTGTCGGCTGGGCGAAGGCGGCGGTGGGCGCGCTCGGTCTGTGAGTTGACCACCGAGGCGGTCGACACTCGAACAGGGGAGGCATCGAGCGATGGCACGGCGCAAACAGCAGCTCCGGCGGGCTCGGATCTGGCTCGACGTCTCGATCATCGGCATCCAGTTTCCGGTCGCCATCGCCCTTGGTTTTTTCTTCGGTCGGTGGCTGGACGGTCAGCTCGGCACCCATCCCTGGCTCACGGCTATCTTTTCGTTCTTCGGAATCGCTGCCGGTTTTGTCAACCTGTTCCGCATCACCGCCCAGGCGGGGCGCGCCGAGGAACAGTTGGAACGCCTCGAGACCGCCGAAAATGATGACCGAGCGGATACCGAATGAGACCGGCGATTTCTCGTCTGTCCGGGTCCTTCGGATCACCGCGATTCTGGTCGTCGTTGGCGCTGTGGTCGAACTTGTGCTTTTTCGCACATGGATGGGTGCATTGAGCTTGACCGCGGCCGGGCTGGTGGCTATGATCAATTTCCGTTGGCTGGAGGTGATCGTGCACCGGGTTGTTCAGCCCGGGAAACCACGGTTCGACCGCTGGACCGTGCTGCGAATTCTCGGTCGCCTGACCCTCCTCGCCGGCGTACTCGCGGCACTCGCGTGGGTGCCGAGAACCGATGGTATAGCGGTAGCGCTCGGATTTACGACACTGGTGGTGGCGCTCGTGATCGAGGGTCTCCGCCACGCTCGAGCCGGAGGAGGATGATTTGGAGCACCCTGTCTCATTTCTCTACCACCCGATCAACAAGCTCCTGATCGCACTGTTTGGAGAGTCGAGTCAGCGCTACCAGGAGCTGCTCGGGCTCCACGAGGCGGGATACTGGCTGCCGGACCACGTGGTGATGGCCATGCTGGTTGTGGTGCTCGTCGCAGCAGTGTTGATCCCCATCAGCCGCCGGCTGTCGATCGAGTCGCCCGGCAAGCTGCAGCAAATCTTCGAGATTCTCATCACGGGTCTCGAGGATCTGATCGAAGATGTGGTCGGGCACGGTTTCGGCGCAAGGTTCCTGCCCTTCATCATGGGTCTCGCGGTCTTCATCTTCGTCGGCAATATCTTTGGTCTGTTTTACTTCGTGCAGCCGCCGACGGCCAACCCCAACACGACCTTCGCACTGTCCATCACCGCGTTTATCTTCTACAACATCGTCGGCATCCGGGACAACGGGCTCCTCAAGTACCTCAAGCACTTCGCGGGTCCATTGCCGGCTCTGGCGATTTTAATGGTGCCCATCGAGATCATCTCCCATCTGGCGAGGATCCTCTCTCTGGCGCTCCGACTCTTCGGCAACATCTTCGGAGAGCACACAGCAACCGGCATCTTTTTCGCCATGTTTCCTTTTGTCTTGCCGTGGCCGATGATGGGTCTGGGGATCTTCGGATCGTTCCTCCAGGCCTTCATCTTTATCATGCTCACGATGGCGTATCTCAACGGCGCCGTCGGGGCGGAAGAACATTGATTGATCACAGGGAATACCAACCTTTGGGGAGGACGAGCATGATTCGACGTTTTGCAGTTCTAGCAGTCATTATCGTAGCGCTCGCGGTAGCCGGTCCAGCCATGGCGCAAGAGCACGGGGAGGCCTCGGGAGGCGACTCCAGCAGCCCGTGGGGCCTATTTGCGCCTGCCATCGCGATCGGACTCGCGGCGGCCTTCGGTTCGCTCGGTCAGGGCAAAGGCCTGGCGGCGTCGGTGGAGGCCATCGGCCGCAACCCGGGCGCGGTCGGCCCGATCCGGATCACGATGATCATCGGTCTGGCACTCATCGAGTCGCTGGTGATCTACGCGCTGATCATCGCGTTTCTGCTGCTTCCATAGCGACAGCTCTCGTGACCGAAAATCGGAGCCCTGCGGGGCTCCTTTTTTTTCGATGAGTCGGTCTCGACCTGCGACAACTATTTCAACAATGAAACATAAGTCGTTGAATTTCATGCTCAAGAGGGGGCTTGACAGAGATGTTTCAATATTGTAGCATCCGGGCCTGGAGGTCAGCATGACACAACCGGCCGAACCGCGAATGTGGGACTTCACGACCGGACAGTTGCCGTACCGCGAACAGCTCTACAAGAGCGCTTTGCGGATGACCCGATCGGTGGAAGACGCCGAGGACCTGATCCAGGAGACCTACCTCAAGGCCTACAAGTACTACGCTCGATTCTCCGAGGGCACGAACTTCAAGGCGTGGCTCTTCAAAATCATGAAGAACACCTTCATCAACTCGTACCGAAAGAAAAAGCTGCAGCCGCCGAAGGTGGACTTCGACGACGTCCAGGAGGGTCTTGAAGAGACCTTGCTCGACCAGGCGCAGGCCTCGCTCTCCGACCCAGAGGCATGGTTGATGGCGGTGGAAATGGACCAGGAAGTCCGCGAGTCACTCCTCGGCCTTCCGCACGACTACAAGATGGTGGTCCTGCTGGCGGACCTCGAAGGCTTCGCCTACAAGGAGATCGCCGACATCCTCGCCGTTCCGGTGGGTACAGTGATGTCTCGCCTCTACCGCGGGCGCCGCATGATGGAGAAGGCGCTCCTCAGCTACGGCACTCGTTATAACTACGTCAGCACCCCCCCCGAGCGGCTGCGCGACCCAAAGATCAATCTCTCGGAATTCTTCAACCGCGAGGCCGTGGCCAACTAAGCAACCCGCTGGCCGTGGCTCGTTGTACCGCCGGAATGGGACCTCCTTCCCCCTTCCGGCGGCCTTTTTTGTCCAGGCGGCGCTCTTTGAGCGCCGCTTCCGATTTTGGGCTTCACGTCGTTCGGCAATACGGATGGATTCGGTGTGGTGAGGTATCTTTAGCGTTCAGATTTTCATGGCTGACGTGAAGCCCAAAATCGGAGAAGAGGATCAGCATGAAACAAGTGTGGATTCCGCGGATCGGTGCACCGGAGGTGCTCGAGGTGCGGGAGACGCCCGACCCTCAGCCGCAACGAGGTCAGGTAAGGGTTCGGGTGAGGGCGGCGGGGATCAACTTCGCCGATATCCTCGCCCGGATGGGGCTTTACCCCGACTCGCCCAAGCTGCCGGCGGTGGTGGGCTACGAGGTGGCGGGAGTGGTTGACAGAGTCGGCGGGGGAGTTGACGGCTTCCGCGACGGCGACCGCGTGGTCTGTACGACCCGGTTCGGGGGTTACTCGGACGTCGTGTGCGTGGCGCAGGACGTCGTCTGCCCGATGCCTGACGATCTAGGCTTTGAAAACGCCGCCTCGATTCCGGTCAACTACCTCACGGCTTGGCTGATGCTGGTGCGGCTGGGCAATGTCCGTTCCGGTGAGCGGGTTCTCGTTCATGCCTGTGCCGGCGGGGTCGGTCTCGCCGCCGTCCAGATCTGCCGCCATTTCGGCGCCGAGGTGATCGGTACGGCGTCCGCCGGCAAGCACGATCGGCTGCGCGAGATGGGAGTGGCGGCGTGCATCGATTACCGCAGACAGGACTTCGAGGAAGAAATCGAAAAGCTGACTGATGGACGGGGCGTGGACATCGTCCTCGACGCGGTCGGAGGTGCCTCCTTCGGCAAGAGCTACCGCAGCCTCTCCGATCTCGGCCGTCTCTTCGTCTTCGGTGCCTCGAGCCTCGCTCCGGGATCGAAGCGGAGCATCCTTGCCGCGTTGAAGGGACTGCTGCAAATGCCGTCCTTCAAACCGCTGCAGTTGATGAGCGCCAACAAGGGGGTGATCGGCGCCAACCTCGCCCACCTGTGGCACCGCGGGGAGGAGATGGCCGCGATGCTCGAAGAGATCGTCGATCTGTTTGCCGATGGGACCTTCAAACCGATCGTCGATCGCAGCTTTCCGTTTGCGGAGGCGGCCGCCGCCCATCGCTACATCCAGGATCGCAAGAACTTCGGTAAGGTGGTGCTGACACCGTAACACCCGTGCCCGTCTCCATCTCCGTCCCCGTGCCCGACTGAAAAACCGCAGATCACGCAGATGGCGAGCCATGTGAGCGGATTCAAGATGCAGGGAACGAGGCCATCCGATTCCGCCAAGAAGCGATGCAGGCGGGTCCTTCCGGGGACCGCGGGTGGGTGGGTGGCCCTGCATCCTGCATCTTGCGCCCGGCATCCGGGCGGGTGGGCGGTCAAGCCCCAAGCCCCACGCCTCAAGCCCTAGGGTGTGAGGGAGGGGCTTAGTACGGTACGGCGACCGGAATGTCCGGGATGCCTACTGGCGGGCCGATGACGACCGGCGTAGCCGTGGCCGACGTAGACGCGGGCTGTTCCCGTGTATCCGTCCGAGCTGCAACCAGTCCAAGTCAGTGCGAAAAAGATTGCGAGCGCCAACCCGACGATCAGGCGATTTCGCATTATCACTCCACGGCCTCCATGTTCTTTCCGATCAGGTTTCATAAAGAGTGCCGCGCCGGCGGTCAGGTGCTTACCAGCCTGGGCCGTAATATCCCCCGTAACCGCCCCAACCGCCGTAACCGCCCCATCCGTAACCCCAGCCGGGACCGTAACCTCCGTAGCCGTGGCCGACGTAGACCCTCGTAGATCCCGTGTACCCGTCTGAGCTGCACGCGGTCCAGCTGAAAGCGATGGCGACGACGAGCAGAAACCCAACTACCAGGCGAGTTCGACCTTTCATTGTGCCGCCTCCTTGACACTTCCGATCTCGTACATGAAGAGCGCCGCCCCGGTTGGATCGAGGATCAGCGCGACCGCGCCCGAGGAGGGATGCTCCGTCTCGGCAAAAACGACCCTGCCACCCAGCTCCTTGACCTTGGCGACCGTCGCTTTCAGATCCTCGACCGCCACATACGGCGCCCATCCGGGTTCGACCCTTTCGAGCTCAGCCGGGATCTCGATGATGCCGGCCCGCGGTTTGCCCTGCGAGGTGAAGTAGTGGTACGGCCGACCTCCTCGTTCGGTCGTGTCGTGGCCGAGGCCGATCACGCTCGAGTAGAAAGAAGCCGCCTTTTCAATATCGTCGGTCCACAGCTCGGCCCACACCCAGGCGCCCGGTCCCTCGGTGCCGCCGATCGGGGTCTTGCCGGACTGGATGAACATGATCGGCGCCTTCTCGTGGTCCCGGATCACTGCGAAGCGACCGAAATCCTTCACCTTGGTGGTCTTCTCGACCACCTTCGCGTTGTTCTGGCTGGCCGAACGCAGGGTCTGCTTGAGATCGTTGACCGCAAACGCCACCAGCCAGAACGACCTGTCGACCTCGGGGTCGGAGTCGTCAATCTGGCTGATGCTGGCGATCAGCCGTCCCTTGTGGTGGACCGCATAACCGCCATCCTCGACCTTCTCCACATCCCAGGGGAAGAGGTCGGCATAGAAGCGGCTCGCCGCCTCGGCATTCTCGGTGATCAGATCGGCGCCGAGGAACGAGCCGGGCGCCGGCGCACCTTGCTGCGCAACTGCCGGCACTGCGGATGCCAGCATCGCGACACAGGCCGCGACGACGGCGGCGGCCACGAGCTTTGGTGTCTTTCTATGGAGTTTCATGCTGTTTCCCTTTCATTCGAGACGGAGCTCTCTTCTGACTGAACGGAGGTTGGGAGTCTATCAATTCCCGACCGTCCATCGGCGGACAGTCACGATGTGCCGCTTTCGAGGTGGGATTTCGCCTGGACGCCGGATATCAGCCGCGTCGGCGTGAGCAGCCCTCCGGAAATCACGAGCTTGACACCTTCCTCGACTGAAATGTCCAGCGACGTCAGGTCCTCCTGTTTGGCAACCACCAGGTATCCCGAGGTGGGGTTCGGTGTCGTGGGCACGAAGACCAGCGCCGTCGGGTCCTCGCCGAACGCGGTTGCCGCCCGGAAATCCCTGGTCACAAAACCCAGCGAGCGGACATTCTGATTCGGAAAGGGCAGCAGCACCACCCTCCGGAACTCGGCGGTGTCGTGGATCTGGATGGCCTCGGTGATCTGGCGTGCACCCTGGTAGATGGGGCTGAGCAGCGGCAGACCGGTGATCTTCTTTTCAAAATAACCCAGGAGCCTCCCACCGAGGACGTTGGTCGACACAATGCCGACCAGAAAGAGAACCAGCAGCGATACCACCAGTCCGACGCCGACCAGCTGCTCGCCGATCAGCCGTTCGGAGATCGGCCGGAACCACTTGTCCATCAAACCGAAGATGAATCGGGCAAAGAAAATCGTCACTACTAGCGGGAAGACAACCATGAACCCGACCAGCAGCCGGGTGCGGATCCAGCGGCCCACGCTCTGCCGGTTTTCGCTGCGTCCGGCGAGGTCGCTCAGACGCCTAAAGAAACCGCTCTCCTGGATCTTGTCGTCGTTCTCCATGAAGCGTCATTGTAACCTGTCATCCCGTTCGGTATCTCTGTCAACCGCTTGGACTTGGCGCTCGCGGTCAGGCGCGCTATGATGTGCGGCCGGAGGATCGATGGGCACAGAGTCGTTGATGATCATCGGTGGTCAGTGGGGCGACGAGGGCAAGGGCAAGGTCGTCGATCTCCTGTCGTCCGGGTTCGCCGCGGTCGTTCGCTACAACGGTGGCAACAACGCCGGCCACACGGTGCGCTTCGCCGATCGCCGCTTTGCCCTCCACCTGGTTCCGTCGGGCATCATCCACGATGGGGTGACCTGCTACCTGGCTTCCGGGATGGTGGTCGATCCGACCGGGCTGGTCGCGGAGATGGACACTCTCGTCACAGAGGGCGTCAACACCGATGGCCGCATCGTCCTTTCGCCGCGGGCCACGCTCATCCTCCCCACCCACCGCGCCCTCGACGGCGCCCGGGAAGGGACTCTCGGCGCCGGCAAGATCGGCACCACCGGCCGCGGGATCGGCCCGGCCTACCAGGACCGCGCCCAGCGCCGCGGTCTCCGCGCTCACGTCCTGGCCGAACCGGAACGCTTGCGCGAGCGGGCCCTCGACCTGATGACGGCCCACAACCGCGAGCTCGAAAAGCTCTTCGACGCCGAAACCGTCGATCTCGAGACCGCAATAGCCGAGCTCGAGAGAGTTGCGGCGCGGTTGGCGCCGATGATCGGCGAGGTTGGCCCCGCGCTCCGCCAGCACCGCGCTTCCGGTGAGGCTGTGCTCTTCGAGGGCGCCCAGGGCGTGCTCCTCGATCTCGCCTGGGGCACCTACCCCTACGTGACCTCCTCGTCGTGCCTGCCGGGATTTGCCGCCGCCTCGTGCGGCATCGGACCCAAGCTGCTCGGCCCGGTGGTCGGCGTGATGAAGGCCTACGCGACCCGGGTCGGCAGCGGCCCCTTTCCCTCCGAGCTCGAGGACGCCACCGGCGAGCGCATCCGCGAGCGCGGCGCCGAGTACGGCACCACCACCGGCCGGCCGCGTCGCTGCGGCTGGTTCGACGCGGTGGCGGCGCGCTACGCGGTCGAGGTCGCCGGCATCGACGCGGTGGCGGTCACCAAGCTCGATATCCTCGACGGCTTCGACACCATCAAGGTCGTGACCACGTACCGACTTCCGGACGGCAGCACCCTCGACACCTTTCCCGCGGATGCCGAGGTTGCCGAATCGCTCGAGCCCATCCACGAGGAGCTCCCGGGGTGGAGCCAGCCCACCGAGGGCGTCATTCACGAGAATGAGCTGCC
>CBDTWX010000011.1:0-23938 GCA_965364305.1 uncultured Thermoanaerobaculia bacterium | reverse complement strand
ACCCATGTCCCTAGAACGAAGTGTTACCCATGTCTCCGGGCCGTACCCCGCTGTTTGCTGCCGCTGACGTCTGTCGCTGATCCCTGTCACTGTTCCTACCGCTGTTTTCTGACGCTGTACGCGGTCACTGATTACTGTCGCTGAAACTCGGGAACGGAGACAGGCTGAGGTCGGGGTCTCGGTCATTCTGAGCGGAGCCTTCCAACCGAACACGCAGTGTAAGAATCCGGGGGGTGGCATGCTGAACCGCTCTCCCAAGAACCCCCACCCAGATCCTTCGGTCGAACAGGCCCTGCGGGCCTTCACTCACTCAGGATGACGTTCCGACTGGCCTGCCGAGGCCAGGCCGTCGTCACGATCCTACGTCGGGCGAATCCCTCCTCAGGATGACGTTCCGACTGGCCTGCCGAGGCCAGGCCGTCGTCACGTCACTTTGGCCCGATGATCTTCGACGTCGTCTCGGCCCCAGGAACCACGATGCGCGACATTTCTTTGCGCTGGAGCTCTTTGACTTCCTCGATCATAGCTTCGACTGCGGTCTGGATCGCAGCCGGAAACAGATCAATCGCCTTCTCCAGCGTCTCGGCTTCAATACGGGTCTGGACCGGCAACGGTCCGACCTGCGACATGAGCTGGGTCTCGCCGACAAACACCGTCGGCCGGCCCATGTCTCGGCTACCGTCCTTGGTAATCGGCGTCAGCTGCTTGAGCGATCCCACCCGCAGGTCGGTAAAGACCTCCTCTTTGTACAGGCTTTTCTCGTCCAGCTTGAGATCCGCAAGGGGCTGGACGTTTTGCTCGTTCATCTTTCCTCCTCTGTCTCTTCGGTGTTGTCGGTCGCCGACGAGGCGTCGGCAGGATAACCGACGAGCCTCCCCGCCTCTTCCATGAGGCGGTTCACACGCCCTTCGAGACCGCTCCGCTGCTCCTCGAGGGCGTCGTCGTCCAACTGCCTCGGCACGGTGATTGGTTCGCCGACCAAGATGACCACTTTGGAAAATGCTTTCGGTACCAGGTGCCGATCCCAGGTCGGCATCCGCCAGCTTCGCCGTGCCGCGCAGCCGATGGGCACGATCGGCACGCCTGCCATTCGAGCCACCGCGATAGCACCAGGTTTGCAGTAGCGGCGAGGGCCTTTGGAACCGTCCAAGGTGATGAAAGGCAGCTGCCCGTTGCGGCGGATGGCACGGTTGAGTCCCCTCAGGGCCGAGGCCCCGCTTCGCCTGGACGATCCGCGTACCGCGACCCCTCCGAACCACGCCAGCAACTGGACTCCGACCTCTCCATCGACCGATGGGCTGATGAGAAACGTGGCCTTCACTCCCTCTCCCAAAAGCCGCGCGACATACCAGCAGATCACCAGCAAACCTTCGTGCCAGATGGCGAGGACAACCGGCTGCCCGGAGTCCGAGAGCTGTCGAAAGCTCTCATCTCCGTGAACCTCAAAGCGGAAAAACGACCAGGTGAGCTTGAGGATACCGACCAGCACAGGAGTCACGACGGCCAGAAGAGTACGCCGCCACCACGTCAGCTGTCGTGGTTTGGCGGACGCACCCATGCTTGAACGGTTGGCTCTGGCTTGCTCGTTCACGATGTGCGAGTCCCCCTACGAGGACCGCAGGATGGTACCACGGGCCCGGCAGCGCGATCTTCACGTCTCGGACCCTATTCCAGCAGGAAATAAACCGGCGAAGGACCGAGGACGACCTTCCGACCGCCCGGAGGCGACACCGGCTCTCCATCTCGATCTGTCGCCGCGAGGGCCGACCGTGGCAAGCTCACACGCGCATCCGGCGATAGGCTCCAGCCGACCACGATCTCGTCGTCCCCGCGAGTGAAGTGGTAGAGGTATTCGCCGCCAGACGCCGGCAACGGGCCCAGAAAGGTGGTGCCATCAAGCTGTTTCAACATCGTTTGAAAAGCCTTCCACGCAGGACGGCGGCGCAGCGTGCCATCGCTTGCCGGGGCGACGAGCCCGTAACCGCGGGCGATCAGCCGCCACCAGTAGACCCGTTCAACGAGTCCCGCACCAAGGGTCAGCAGGAAATAGCGGACCAGGTAGTCCGCCTGCTCCTCCTCCCCGACCGAGACGCTTTTTCCAGCCGGCGAGTGCGGCCCTTCCCACAGAGGCCAGTTCACCTCGGTGATCCAACATCGCTCGCTCGAGTTCCTCCCGACCTCGGCGATCGCCCGCAACAGGGTGACCTTGTCCACGGTATCCAGGCCGAGCTGACGGTTTTCCGGCGCGCCTCGGCGGTCCACGTAGAGAAGACTCGTGACGATGTCGAAATGGAGACCCGGAATCCGGCTGTCGAGCAACCCCAAGAGGGCCAGAAACTCGAAATCGATCACCGCCGGTCCCATGACCTCGACACCATCTCTTTGGCGAAGTATCTCCGCCGCTTCGAGGTAGAGGTCGGCGTACTCTCCGCGAGTCCAAATGCCCCACTTGCTGCGATTGATCGCCTGTCCGACCTGGAACCGGCGGCCGAAGGGGGTGAAACGCTCGCTCAGCTCCTCCACCGCGGCGCGCCAGCGCTGACGGTCCCGCACCAGATCCCGATTCTGCGGAATCACGAAGGCGAGCTCGTGACCGTTCCGCGCAAGAGCCTTGGCCAACCGCTCCTCCTCACCGTGATCCTCATCCCACGGATGGAGGCGGATCAAGACGGGTCCGACCCCGAGTTCCTCGATCTCACGCAGATGGGCATCGGGATCTTGCGGCCAGGGGCGGACGGCGAGACCAACACCGGTGAAGAAGGTGGGCGACTTATAGAGGCTTTCTTTGAGTTCTTTGTACCGCCGGCGAACACGCGGCACGGAGCGGACGGCGATGGCGAGCTCGCGAAGGTGGGAGGGGCTGTCGGCGAGCCGGATCTTCAGCTTCTCGCCGCGGGTCGCATGCTGGTGGGGCTGATCCGACAAATGGTCCCACACCGCCTTGTCGCGTGAGGAAGCGCCATCTGCCGCGGCCGGAATGTGCGGGTGGTGCGACCCGCCATGCGCGTGGCGACGCCCGATACGAAATCTCTTCAGACGTTTCTTGATCGCGTGCTTGAGGATGTAGCCTTTGACGGACAGAACGTAGAACCACCACCGAAACGTCCACCGCGGCGGAACCTCACCCCAATAGCCGCCGAGGAATGCGGCGCGATGCTCGCGCTGGAGCACCGGCAGCCGGCAGATGTCACGGGTGCGGCGCCATACACCGGGCCGTCTCCCGATGCGGGCACGATTGAAGTCAACGAGATAAAGCGGGAGGTCATCCTTGGCGGGAAGGGCCAGGATATTTCCGAGGGAGAGATCGCGGTAGAGGATGCCCGCGTCGTGAATCCTACGCGCCATCCGGCCGAGGCGACCGAGAAATTCCTGGTCATTGACATCTGGGAAAGCGCCATCCTGCGCCTGATCATTCAGCCGCCTGAAGAACTGGCGAACCTCGGCCGCGCCATCGAGCCGCCTCGCGACAAAAAAGGACGGCCCTCCCGGCTCGTCCGACTCCACCCATAGGATGGGTTCAGGAGTGGGAAGATCCGCCGCGACCAACTCCTTGGCCACCCGCCAGCTCCGTTCAGCCTTGCTGCCCCGGGTTGTGCGCTCCAGACGTTTGAACCAGCCCTGGTTCCGGAACTGCTTGACCACCACGGGAATGCTCCCCTGGGCGGTCTGGAGCTCGGCGGCGTAGATGAAGTTTCGCCCCCAGTGGATCGTCCCTGTCGAGGCCGAGGGATCGATGATTCTCTCGACCTCCGTCATCAGAGTTGATGGACGGTGAGCGACGGAAACCTCCCCATACAAGCCGCGACCGGCAAATCTTTCGAAACGAGGTGCGCCGTCGGTGAGCTCGATGATCTCAGACACCGGGAGAGGATAGCACTCAGCCGACGAGCATCCGTTCGAGCTCGTCGGGACGCGAGCTCCGCACCCTCGCCTCATCGGCAGAGATCGTCCCGTCGCGAACAAGGCCGACCAGGGATTTTTCCATCGTGACCATACCGCGGGAGGCTCCACCGACAAGCTCGTTGTAAAGCCGATCGAGGTTTCCCCGACGAATATGGTTTCGAACCGCGTAGGTCGCGTGAAGAACTTCCACCGCCGGCACTCGGCCCGTGCCGTCGGCGGTGGGTACCAGCTGTTGGCAGACAATGGCGCTGAGCGACAGGGAAAGCTGTTGTCCAATATGGGCCTGCTGAGCGGCGGGGAAGACATCCACGATTCGGTGCACCGCTTGTGCGACATCACTTGTGTGAAGCGTCGAAAGGATCAGATGGCCCGTCTCGGCGGCCGTGATGGCGGTGGCCATGGTCTCCAGATCGCGCATCTCACCGACCAGGATCACGTCCGGGTCGCGACGCAAAGCCGAACGCAGGGCGGCCGAGAAGGAAGGCGAGTCGGCGCCGACCTCCACCTGCTCGAAGATCGATCGGCGGTTTCGGTGCGTGTACTCCACTGGCTCCTCGATGGTGATCACATGGCGAACCTGGCTGCGGTTGACCCGATCGAGCAGCGCGGCAAGGGTGGTCGACTTGCCCGAACCGGTCGGCCCGCAGATCAGGACCAGCCCATTGGCAGGCCGAACGAGCTCCCCGAGGCTCTCCGGCAGCTTGAGCTCGGCGAGACCGGGCACCCTCCGTGGCAGCGCGCGAACCGCCGCCGACAATCTTCCGCCCTGGCGCTGAATGTTGACCCGCAGCCGGACCCCACCGTCCTCGGCGTCGCTTGACGACAAGTTGAGCGAGAAATCCGCGGCGCCGGTCTCCGCCAGCAGACGCTGCGACCTTCCTCCGAGGTGCGCCGAAAAAAGGGCGCGAATGGTCCCGCCGTCCAGGACGTCGCCCTCCAACCTCGAAAGTTGCCCGTTGATCCGCACCACCGGTTGGGCTCCCGGCACCAGCAAGAGATCACTCGCCTGTCGCCGAACCATCTCGCCCAGGAGCTCGCTGAGCGTCTCATCGGAGGCCACAAACCGGAGGCCTGGCTCGTCGAGGTCTCGGACGCCGCCCTCCGGGTCGCCGTGGCCATCTTCACCGCGCTCCACCAGGCGGTTCATCTCAGCCACCAAGCGGTCGATCTCGGGGTCGGGAACATAGGTGCCCATGCTTCACTATCTTACGGTGGAAACCCGTGCTTCGTCGCCTTCGCCAAACTCCAACGATCGTGCAATCGTGTCCGCCAGGGCCAAGCCGGAAAGAGTCGGGCGCAGAAAGCGGTCCTCCACGGAGAGATGGCCCGATTGAATCAGCCGGTCGATCGTCATCGGGTTGGTGGACAACAGATCGATCCCGAAACGATGGCGGAGGCTCGCGAGATCGACACCATCTGACGTGCGCAGCCCCAACATCACCGTCTCGAACGCCAGCTCGGAGTGCGACGGCCGCTCCTCGTCCTCCAACGGGGCCATCCCTGAATCGAGAGTCCTCTGCCACACCCGGAGCTTGGATTGATTCCACCATCGCCGGCCGGCGGCAAAGGAGTGTGCAGAGGGGCCGAGACCGAGGTATGGCACGTGTTTCCAATACTTTGTATTGTGACGTGACCGGTGTTGCGGAGACGAGGCGAAGTTCGAAACCTCGTATCCCTGGTAACCGGCGTCCGCCAACCGCCGATGGGTCATGAAGAACAGCTCCGCCAGGGTTTCTTCTGCGCTTTCCGCCATCGCGCCCTCTGCCAGCCTGCGTCCGAAGACTGTCCCCTGGTGGACCGTGAGCTGATAACAGCTGAGATGTTGCACGCCGAGGTTTGTCGCCCGTTCGAGCTGCTCTCGCCAGTGGTCTGGCGTCTGGCCCTCGAACCCGTAGATGAGGTCCACCGACACGGTGTCGAAACCGCCGCCGAGGAGGATCTCCACCGCCTCCCGAGCCCGGTCTCCGGTATGGGTGCGGCCGAGAAACCTGAGGTCGTCGTCGTCGAAAGACTGCACGCCGACGCTCACGAAGTCAACGCCAAGGTCCCTCCAGGCCGACGTGTTTCGAGTGGTCACGTCTTCGGGGTTGGCCTCCAAAAAGAGCGTCGCACCGCGTTTGATCGCCACCCGGTGACGCAGCCCGTCGAGTACCCGATGGAGCTGTCGCGGCGCGAGCGAGGACGGCGTACCGCCACCGAAATAGACGGTGTCGAACTGCAGCCCGCAGTCCCCATACATCTCCGCTTCACGAAGAACAGCGTCCGCCCAAGCTCGGCGACGCTCCTCACCGGCGATGGTCACCGCGAAATCACAGTAGGGACAGACCGAGGTGCAGAACGGCACGTGGATGTAGAGACCGGCTCGGGAATCCAACTCGGGTTCTGAGAAAGGCAGTTCGGGCTTCACGGATCCCTCAATCTACTGCAATCCTCCGACGGGTCAAGAGACAGCGGTTGCGACAGGAAACAGCTACAGCGATCTGCGGCAGTGACCACCGGCAGAGATCAGCGGCGGCGACCAGCGGCCGATGGGGAACGCGACATGATCGCCTCCGGGTCGTTCATGGGGCGAAGGTGTAGCCGGAGAGGTCGGTGGTGTCGAGGGCAAGCTGGCCTCGGAGGCCGTTCGTTCCGACCCGTGACACCACCGACCTCACCGGCTTGGGGAAGGGCATGAACGACCCGGAGGTGACAATGTTCGATTCGCTCCCCAACAGCAATTTCATCGCTACCACAAGGCCCTCGAGGCTGCCAGCCTTGCGTTGGCTCTCGTCGCCAGGGTCCCAGCGCCGCTCAAGAGCCTTGCCGATCAGGTCATCCGGTCAGCGGCGTCTGTGCCCGCCAACCTTGCAGAGGGACACGAACGGAACGGAAGAGATCGTACCCACCACTGGCGGATTGCCTATGCCTCCGCGATGGAGGTGGGCAGCCACCTCAGGCTCCTCTAGGTTTCAGGTGCCGTGCATCGCGGAAAGGCAATGACCGCCTTGCAGCTCTTCGACGAGGTCCGCGCGATGACTTGGCGGCTGCTCCATCCAAAAAAGGACCTGTAGCGAAATCTGCGTCCACCTGCGCGATCTGCAGCACCTCCGCGGGTGGGTGGGCGGCAATTTCGAAATATGAAATCCGCGATTCGAAATCTCGCGGATGTATGGGCGGATCCAACATCCAGCATCCAGCATCGAGTTTCGGGCTGTCGGGCGGATGGATATTCCGAATTCAGTCTCTGTCCGTCTTGAGCACCGCAACGAACGCCGATTGCGGGATCTCTACCGACCCCACCATCTTCATCCTCTTCTTGCCTTTTTTCTGCTTCTCGAGCAGCTTGCGTTTGCGGGTGATGTCGCCGCCATAGCACTTGGCGGTGACGTCCTTGCGGTAGGCGTTGATGGTTTTTCGAGCGATGATGTCGCCACCCACCGCTCCTTGAATCGCAATTTTGAACTGCTGTCGAGGAATGGTGTCGGCGAGTCGTTCGCAGTAGTGGAGGGCGCGCGAGCGAGCCTTTTCGCGGTGGACCAGTTGCGCCAGGGCGTCGACCGCCTCGCCGTTGACCAGGATGTCCACCTTGACCAGATCGGTCGGACGGTAGTCGAGCATCTCGTAGTCGAACGAGCCGTAGCCCTGGGTCACCGATTTGAGGCGATCGTAGAAGTCGAAAAGGACCTCGGCAAGCGGCATCTCAGAGGTCAGCTCGACCCGACCCACCGCAAGATAGGTGAAAGTCGTGTTTTCGCCTCGCCTCTCCCGGCACAGCTCCATCACCGGTCCGACATAGCGTTCGGGCATCATAACGGCAGCCTTGATAAACGGCTCTTCCGCACCATCGATCGAGCCCGGATCCGGGTAGAGGCTCGGATTGTCCACCAAAACCTCCTGGCCATCGGCCAGCGACACTCTGTATCGCACCGACGGAGCAGAAAGAATGAGCGACAGATCGTACTCCCGGCGCAGACGCTCCTGTACGACCTCGAGATGGAGGAGCCCCAAAAACCCGCAGCGGAAACCAAAGCCGAGGGCGGCCGACGAGTCCTTTTCATAGGTCAGAGCCGCATCGTTCAGCTTGAGCTTCTCCAGCGCCTTGGACAGGTCGCGATACTCCTCGTTGGACATCGGGTAGACCGACGAGAAGACCACCGGTTTGGCTTCGCGGTAGCCGGTCAGCGGCTCCTCTGCGGGCCGCGCAGAGTCGGTCACAGTGTCGCCGACCGCAATGTCCGACACCGCCTTCACCCCGGCGATGACATAGCCGACCATCCCGGCGGAGAGATCGTCCTTCTTCACCTTTTTCAGCTGCAGCAGACCGACATCCTCGACCTCGTACTCCTTGCCGGTGTGCATGAGGCGAATGCGTTGGCGGGGGCGTAGGGTCCCCTCCATGACTCGGACGAGAAGAACCGCGCCGCGGTATGAATCGTACTGAGCGTCAAATATCAGAGCCTGAAGCGGCTTTTCAGAATCGCCCGCGGGTGGTGGCAGACGATCGACTATCGCCTCGAGCACGTCCTCGATCCCTTGACCGGTCTTCGCCGAGCAGAGCACCGCCTCGGCAGCATCGAGACCGAGATCCTCCTCGATCTCCTCTTTGACCCTCTCAACGTCGGCGGCCGGCAAATCGATCTTGTTGATGACCGGCACCATCTCCAAATCGTGCTCGAGCGCGAGGTAGAGGTTGGCGACTGTCTGAGCCTCCACTCCCTGGGACGCATCTACCAGCAGCAGAGCTCCCTCGCACGACATCAACGACCGCCGTACCTCGTGCGAAAAATCCACGTGGCCCGGGGTGTCGATGAGGTTGAGCATGTAGGTTCCTCCATCCCTGGAGGTATATTCGAGGCTTACGGTATTGGATTTGATGGTAATACCACGTTCGCGCTCGATATCCATCGAGTCGAGTATTTGGTCGCGGAACTCGCGATCCGCGACCGCACCACAGTGCTGGATCAATCGATCCGCAAGCGTCGACTTGCCGTGGTCGATATGCGCAATAATGCAGAAGCTCCGAACGTCTTCCAAACTGTGATCCTCCGGCGCGCCGCCCCCAATCGATCATTCTGACCCTGCAGGACGAGGCGGCGATGCGCATTATCGCGGAAAACGGCCAATCAATCCACCTGCCGTTTTACAGGATCCTGACGCGAAGAGATCCGAATACCGTTATCCTGAGGCATGCGCGTTCTCATTGTCGAGGACGAGAGGGTTCTTCGGAACGGCCTCAGCGATCTGCTCACGGCTGCAGGACACGAGGTCACTGCGCACGCCACGGGTCGGGACGCGGTCGAAGCGGGCACCCAAGAAGCGTTTGATCTCGTCCTTCTCGATCTGATGCTGCCCGATCTCGACGGGGTCGAGGTATGCCGCCGCCTGCGCAGGGCGCGTCCGTCGCTGTACATCCTCATGCTCACCGCACGCGGATCCGAAGACGACAAGGTGGCCGGGTTGGAGGCGGGCGCCGACGACTACCTGACCAAGCCGTTTGCCGTGCGAGAGCTGTTGGCGCGAGTCAAGGCACTCGGTCGGCGCGCAACCGCCGTCCCCGCCGAACCCGAGATCGTCGAGGCCGACGGGTGCGCCATCGACCTCGGACGTCTCGAGGCACGACGGGACGGCCAGACGGTGAGCCTCACGCCACGTGAGGTGGGCATTTTGCGCTGGCTTCACCGGCATCGCACGCGGGCAGTACCGCGATCCGAGCTCTTGGAGCGAATTTGGGGATCATCCGGTGACCTGCAGACTCGGACAGTCGACATGACGATCGCCAATTTGCGGCAGAAGATCGAGCGTGACCCATCGCAGCCCCGCATCGTACTCACGGTGACCGGCACCGGTTACGCGTGGGGGGGAGACGACCACTCGTGAGACCTCACAAGCGAACCGCGGCGGCCGCGATCCTCATAGGGGTTGCCGTCCTGCTCCCGACAACCGCGTGGTACGTGACCGGTTCGCGAGAGACCGTGCGCCGCGCCTCGGCCCTCCGACACGAGGCCGAGCTTCAGCTCCGTCAGGAGGTGGAGCGCGAAGCCAACCGTCTCGGCGCACGGCTCGACGAGCTCCGACGCCAGGAGTCGGACCGACCCTTCTTTCACTACCAGACGCTTTACCACGACCCCCGCGGAGCCGCGCAGGGTCTGTCGGTCACACTCTCTCCGCTGGCTTCCGGGCGCACAGATCAGCTGGTCTGGGCCCACTTCCAGATCGACGAGGAGGGTGCAGTTTCGCTGCCGGCGATGAGCGAGCGTTTCCCCGAACTGAGCTCCGACGCCGACTTCGGCGCGTTCTGCACGCTGCTTGCCGAGCTTCAAAATGCAGTGGTGATGGAGGAAGACACGCCGCTCGGCGTCTCCCACTCCGGCGACGAGACGGTGTTGACGATGACCGAACGAGAGTGGGAGCAGATAGCGCTTGCCGATTCCGTCTACGCTTCGATCACCGGTGGACAAGAGGCTCCAACCGGTCTTTCGGTGAACGCCAGCGATGTTGGGAGGGTCGCGGTACGGGTGCGTCCACTGCGTTGGCACACGATGATCCTCGGTAGCGGGCCGGCGCTTGCGGCGCTGCGCGAGGTTCACACGCCATCAGGTGTCGTCCTGCAAGGATTTGCCGTTGCGCAGGAAGCTGTCGCACAATGGCTCGGAGCCACCTCCCTCCATCTCCAGTTCTCACCGGGGGCATCAACCTCGGCTGACACGGTGACGGAATTCGTGGCTGACACCGGGTGGACGCTGCGTGCGAACTCGACCGACGCTGTGGCGGCCGCTGCGGTCGAGGGGCGTCAGGCGGTGATAGAGTTTCGCCGAACCTTTGTGCTGACCGTCCTGGCGGTTTCTCTCGCCGCGGCTGCGGTAATTTGGATCCTTTTCCAAACCGATCGTCTCGCCAGACAGCGCGCCCAGTTCGCCGCCGCCGCGGCGCACGAGCTCAAAACTCCCCTTTCGGGACTCCTGTTGCACTCCGAGATGTTGGCCGAAGGACTGGGAGATCCCCAAGGCCGAGCACGGTATGCCGCGACGATCACTCACGAAGCCGAACGACTGGGCCGGGTGGTCGCGAACATGCTCGACCTCTCACGGCTCGAGCGTGGCGCCTCGCTGGCTCAGCCGCGTCGCGGAGACCTCGGCGAGGCGGTACGTCGCTGCGTCGAGCGTTCACGGAATCGCCTCGAGGAGGCTGGCATTTCGATCGAGGTTTCCGTTGCTCATGATCTGCCTGCGGCGTGTTTTGACGATGACGCGCTGCGCCAGATCCTCGACAACCTCCTCGACAACGCTGAAAAGCACACCCGCACGGTTTCGGATCGCCGGGTCGCGATCTCGGTCGACGCCGGAGAAGGCTGCCTCCGTATCGAGGTCGCGGACAACGGGCCCGGAGTACCGCGTCAGCAGCGGCGGGCCGTTTTTCGGCCGTTCGATCGAAGGGCAACGGCGAGCGGCATACCGGGCCTCGGGCTCGGTCTGGCACTCGCCCGCAGTCTCGCGACGGCGCAGGGCGGCACCTTGGAGCTCGCCGCGGACGATCACGATCGTCCGGGCGCGGTCTTTGTGCTCACGCTCCCCACGGCAGATCGTTAGCAGATTCGACGTTTCAACTTTCATCGATCACCAGGGTATTCGGGTAGAAGTTCGACCAGGCAAACCAGTAGACAGGGGTGACGGCCACGGCCTCCATTTGTTGACCCTTTTTTGGCCCGGCGTCGCAACGCCCATCGCTCAGATCCCAGAGCGATCCCCCTTCGTCCCGAATCCCGCCCGACAGCGGGTCGAAAATGAGCGTTCCGTCGCTGCCGCCGGTCGGTACCGCAAACGCACGCACGCCTCCATCGCGACCCTTCGCCATCACAACCTTCGAGTCCCCAAGGTCTATCCACACCGGCGACCCACCGGTCAAAGCTCCTTCGGTCACCGCAACCGCGTGCGGGCCGACAGCCGAGCCGAAGACCAGAGTCTTCCCCGGCATTCGCTCGGTCAACCACTGGGCTCGGAAGAGGCCCATGCGCTCAGGGTCGTCAAAATAGCGCTGGTAGTGGGAGCTGATGATTTCATCGGGTTTTGAAAGCACGGTGGTGTCAGGGTGCGTGTCGAACCACTTCCGCCACGCGGTCTGGACGGCTTCAAGCCGTATGAGCTGCGCGCCCTTGGCCTCCCCATCGATGGCGCGACCGGTCACATGGCTCCAGGAACTCGCCGTTTCTCGATCCTCCATGATCAGGCTGTTTCGCCAGAGCTTTCCCGAGACCTGAAAGGTGTAGGTCTTTCCGCCAAGAGTGCGGGCGTAAACTACGCCCGTGTGACAGAGAGGTCACCAGGTCGCCGCGATCGCGGTCCCAGAGATCTCGTCGTTGATGATCTCGTGGGCGTCCAACTGCCAGAGAGAGTAGGCTCTGGCCTGGCCCTCGACGACGATGCCGAGCACCGGTTCGTCCGCTTTCATCTGTGCGTTCGCCGCATCGCCCCGGACAAAGGCAGGGTCGTCGACGGCCGGGATCGCACCGAGCGGCAAGACCTGATAGACCTCGTCACCGTCGATCTTTGCCACAACCTGTGGTTTCGGCCGCTGGGCCTCGACCGGCTGTACCGCCAAAATGCCAAGCGCCGTTGTGAGTCCGATCAGAAACTTCATGAGGCCTCCAATCCATGACGAATATTTGGCATTCCGCAGTGCGCGGTTACCTGCGTCCCGGATCGCGTATTCTCTGCAGGTGTTCGAGCAACATCAGATTCTTTCGACGGATTCCTGATCGTGCGGCGAAAACGAATCCTCGTCCTGCTCTGCGCAGCGGTTCTCCTGGCGGCCGCCGTGGCGTTCATCCACCGGACCGAGACGGTGCTTCGGATCGACCGGCACGCTCCTCTGCACTACTTCATCGATGGGGAGCACTTCGTCCGCGACGAGCTCCGCTGCTCCTTCACCCTCGACTTTGACCGTCGTCGACTCCACGACGTCTGGTCCCTGCCTCTCCAGCCGTGCCGACTGGGTCGCGGGTGGACCGTACCAAAGAGCCGAGGAATCATGGCCTACGCCAACAAAGCCGATCTCGAAATCTTTGTCGAACGCACCGATTGGACGCATTTGGTGCTCCGGGTCAAACCGGTGTCACACCCGACCGACGACCGGGTCCAAAAGATCGGCACGCGCCTCAACGGCCGCCGGTTGGGGTCGGTCGAAATCCCCCGCGGGTGGAGAAGCGTCGCGATCGATATACCTCCTGCCACCTTGCAGAAGGGGCTCAACACCTTCAGCTTCTCATTCGCCTATCGGGCCGCGTCGACCTCGCAATCTTCGATGCACGATCCGCGGTTCGCGATCCGCCTCCGCGAGATCGCGCTGACCACGTCGCCTCCGCCACGGGGGCCGTTCGCTGAGTTGCGGCGCCCTTTCCACCGTCTCGTTGCAGACAGGTCTTCTCCACCGTCTCCTCAAGTTTTCAATCGCACAAGCGGCCGCCTGGTGATCCCTACCAGCGGAACGCTGGTCCTGCCGATGGAACTGCCGGAAACCGCGGATCACATCGAACTGTCCATCGAAGGGCCGTCGAACCGCCCTCGAAGATTGCCTCACGCGACCCTCAGCGTCTACGGTCTGGGAGACGGCGCCTCGTTCTCTCGAACCCTGGCAACCGCCGGGGGTGCGGCCGAGCTGGACGAGCCGGGATATCGGTTCCGAATCCCGGTCGACCGTTTCGCCGGACAGCCGAGTGTCCTCGCGCTCGATCTCCGACTCGATCCCGAAGATTCGCCCATCGCAATCACCCCGCCGACCATCACCACACGGCCCCCGCCGCCGGGCGACCCGTTCGGTCCCCAAACAGCGAATGCAATTTCTGCGCGACCCGACATCGTGCTCATCACCCTCGATGCCGCACGACCCGACCACTTTTCGAGCTACGGATACGGGCGCCCCACGACCCCCAACATCGACCGTCTCGCCGAACGATCTCTGGTCTTCACCAACGCCTTCGCCCTGGTCCCGAACACCCACCGATCGGTGCCTACGATGGTCACCGGGCTGTCGTTTCTCAACCACGAGGTCACGGAGGAGGATTCAGTCCTTGCTCAGTCGGCGAAGACTCTTGCGGAAAGTCTCCAGGAGGCGGGCTATCTGACGGCATGTTTCACTGCGACACCAAACAACTCGCGATCGATTGGCACCGAACAGGGGTACGACGAATTCCACGAGCTGTGGACGGAGGTGCCGAGGACGGTGTCCAGGGTCCCCGACTACCTGGCCCGACGCGCCGTCGAGTGGCTCGGCACCCGCAGCGACTCGCAGCCCATTCATCTGCAGCTCCACTTCGTCCCACCTCATGCGCCATACGACCCGGTGGCGGAGTTCGATGTCTTCACCGACGCGGAGTACGACGGTTCGATTGACGGCAGGCCCAAAACCCTCCAGGCAATCGACAAGAGCAACCTCGCAACCACAGACGCCGATCTGGCTCACATCATCTCGTTGTACGACGGCAATCTCCGCGCCGCGGATCACGCGGTGGAGATGGTGTTGCAGGCACTCAAACACAGACCACGCTGGAATGACACGGTGGTGCTCATCACGTCCGATCATGGCGAGGCATTTTCCGAGCACGGGCGAATGCTTCACAACAATACCGTGTACGACGAGATGCTGCGAGTACCGTTCATTCTCCGGGCGCCCAATGCAGCTGCACGAAACGAGGTCGATCTCGACCGAACAGTCACGCTGGCAGATATCGTCCCGACACTACTGGCAGCCGCTTCGCTGCAGCCGGCGGGTCCCCTCGACGGAGAGGATCTTCTGGGCCTCTCGGAGAGTGCGCGAGCCACCGGCATGCGAACAGTGCTTGCGCGTACGGCACATCCGGAACCACTGCGGTGCCTGAGGACACCTCGCTGGAAGGTCATCCTCACACCGTCGGGACAGGGCGAGCTCTACGATCTCGAGGCCGACCCCGGTGAGCAGCACAACGCGGCCTTCGACCACTTGCCCGTCTATGTCGGCTTGGGACAACTCATGACTCTCCAGTTGACGATCCCGCCACGACTTACGCGCTCTGCTCGAGAGGAGGATCTCGCCGCCGGGGAAAGGGAGATGCTACGGACTCTCGGCTATCTCGAGTGACCAGCGACCTGCCGGGTAGAATTCGGTCCCAAGGGACGATCAGTCGACGTAACCCAACGCCTCGAGTTGCAGTTTGCGGAAGGCCCTCTCCTCGTCACTGAGCTTCCTCAGGGTCGGTTCCCCCGACGGCCGTTGCCACGAAGACGAAATCCTCGGATAGGCCCAGGCCACCAACTGCAACGGATCGTCCATCGATCCAGCCGCCTCCGTCGAATAGCACATCGTGACGCTTTGGTAGGCGTACTCGCGGAGCAGAATGTCGCGCTTGCGCCAGGTATCTTCGGAGCTCGACTCCAAAGACTCATCGAGCAGGTTCTTCGAGCGACCATCGTCACCGGTTATCGAGATCTGGAACCGGGCCCTGATCGACTCGCCGCCCACGTCTTCGTCGACAACCCCGAATTCAACAGTCAATCTGGCCCTTCGCGGGATCAACAGCTCCCGGCACACCTCGTCCCAGGGCAGGAGCTGCCGCCGTTTTCCGCGCACGATCTGTCGGTCGAATCGGTTTCCGGGTTCGAAGTTGAAGAGGTCGTTGTCGACATACGGACCGCCCCGTTTGGGGCGAACCGCGAATTCCGGGGGGCGGGGCATCGCCGCCAACTGCGGACAGTGATCGTAGGAATAGCGCTCGGCCCGGCCAGGGGGACGGGGCGGCACCCACTCCCAGACAATCTTCCCTTGTCGATCGATTTCGAATACCCGTCCACCGTAGGTCGAGGTGATCAGGGTGTTTCCCCCCGGCAACCTCCTCGCGGTGCCGGCCGTCGCCGAAAACAGGTACCTCGGCGCATACTCCCAGACAATCTCCTTCCGTATCGGATGAATGCTCTGTATGCGGCTGCGACGATAGCCGAAGAGGTTGTTCAAACCGTTGTTGAAGACGGTGATCAGGCCCGCGCCGGCGAGGCCTTTCTCAACCATGATCGCCTCGTGCTGATAGTCGAGCCCCTCCGTATGGGTCCACACCACATCGCCGCTCTGTTTGTCGATGACGAAGATCATGTTCATGTTGCGGGCGCTGATCAGAATGTTGCCGGGCCGGAAACGCTCGTCACCCGAATCGTACCAGCGGTTGGGTGGCAACTCGTTCAGTGAGTTGAAATGCGCCGGGTCTCGGTGGTTGGAATCCCACTCGGCGTACGTCGTCAGGTGGTCTTCGGATCGCCATTGCCACACCACGTTTCGATCGGCATCCACCTCGCTGACGTAGGGCCTCGCGGTGTTGCGCCTCGTCGCCAGCACCAGGTAGTTGCCGTTCGAAAGCTGGATCAGATCGTGATGGGTGATATCGCCTTTGGGCGTCCGAAACTCCCAGGTCAGGTTGCCCTCCCAGTCGTACTCCTGAACGAGGTTGCCTCTCCCGATCACCGCCAGGCGACCCTGACGGTTGAGCCGAGCCCGCGCACCAACCCGAACCCGTGGCCACTGATGAACGATGTTGCCGTTCATATCGACGAGCATCGGCACCCGGCGGCGGTAGAGCACCAGGGTGTAGCCGGAAGAGGCTCGCTTGGGCTGATATCGCCGCACCCAGGCGGTCGTGTCGAGCGTTTCCAGATCGAGGTGGAGATCGTCGATATTGTCCCAGCGGCTAGGCGCCTGGGTGGCTTTCGCCTTCTTCCGTGGCGACTCCTCACAGCCCGTCATGAGGAGAAAGAGCGCCGCAGCCACAGCAATCAGCCCTGCAGCGATCGCAATCTTCTTCATCATCGTCCTCCGACCCTCCAAGCTTCCGTCGCGATCCCTCTCAGTTCACGTAACCCAGTGCTTCGAGCTGCTGATCGCGCAGCTTGCGCTCCTCCTCGGTGATCCTCTCCGCGCGGGGTTTCAGCGTGGGGCGCTGGGTCGCCGAAGAGATGATTGGTTGGTTCCACACGGCGATCGTTCCGAGATCCACGAGATCTCCCTCGCCCTCGGTCGCGATACACATTTCGATGTTTTCGTAGGCCAGTTCGCCCAGGGAAAATTCCCTTTTCAGCCAATACGAGTCCGAGGCCGAGTCAACTTTTTCATCGAGGAGGATTTCCGGTGGCCCCTTCGATGCGATTGTGAGACGGAACCGCGCCGCCCCGGCTCGTCCCGAAAGCTGCGATTCGTCGAGGCCGAATTGGACGTTGAGGTTTGCATCCGGCGGGATCACGAGCTCCCGGCAGCCGTTGATCCACGACATGACCCTGCGCACCCGCCCGGCGACATCCCGCCGCTCGGTGTCGTTGACCAGACCGAGCTTGTAGAGATCGATGTCAATAAACGGCCTGTCATCTCTCGGCCTGACCTCGACCGGATCGGCAACCGGTAGCTCGGCGAGCTGAGGACAGTGATCGTAGGGCAGTCGTTCGAGACGCATGGGGAGGAATGGGGGCGTCCACTCCCACACGATGTCTCCATCGCGGTTGAGCTCGAAAGCGCGTCCGCCCTGACTCGAACAGATCAGTCTGTTCCCACCCGGTAGCATGTGGACAGTTCCTCCGACCGACGAGAAGAGATACTGTGACCCGTTCTCCCACACCACCCGTTTGGTGGTTGGGTCGATCGCTCGAATGATCGAACGCCGGTACCGGTCACGGCTGTGAAACCCGTTGTCGAACACCAGGATCAGGCCTTCGTCGGGCAATCCCTCGGCGATCATCGATGCCTCGTGCTGATAGTCGAGCTCACCGGTGTACTGCCACACCACCTCGCCGGCGGCCCGGTCGACGATGAAGATCGTGTCGAGGGTTCTCGCACTCACGAGGACGTTTCCGGGCCGGAATCGTTCGTCGCCGGCGTCGTACCAGCGGTTCGCCGGCAGCTCGTAGACTGAGTTGAAATGAGTTGGGTCTTTGCTGTCTGGGTTCCAATCAGGGAACACCTGGCTGTGTTCCGAGGATCGCCACTCCCAGACGACCCCGGAATCGGGACCGACCTCCTGAAGATAGTCGGCGTAAGTCTCGCCATCTCGTGCAACGATGAGGTAGTTGCCGTTGGCCAGCTGAATCAGGTCGTGATGCGGAAAATCTCCACTTCCCGGGAGCTGGTGCTGCCAGGTCAGCCGACCCTCCCAGTCATACTCCTTGACCAGATTGTCGGTGCCGATGGCCACCAACCGGCCATCACGGGTCAACCGCACCCGACCCACGGCGCGGACCTCCGGCCAGTGGTGGACGACGCGACCGTTCATGTCGAGGATCAGCGGCACGCGACGACGGTAAAGTGCGAGGTTATATCCGGGTTCCGTTCCTTCCGGCAGATGGAGCCGAACCCAGGTGGTCGGGTCGAGGTCCTCGAGCTCGGCGAGAAGGTCGTCCGGCCTCGCCGATCGACGGTCACGGGAGGCCGCCGGATGGACGCTCGCCGGCTCTTTCCTCAACACGAATACGCTGCCCGCCAGGAATGCCGACACCGCCACAATCATCAGTACTCTCCTCAACATCCTCAACGCCTCCGTCCGTGCCCTCTCCGCCCCCGGGCAGTCAGTTGACGTACCCGAGCACCTCGAGCTGCTGCTTCTGCAGCCTGCGTTCCTGCTTGCTTGTCCGACGAGTGGCCCGCAGCCGCGGCGGTCGCTGCGTCGTCGATTCAATCACCGGATTGGCCCACACCCCTATCAGCTGTGCGTCGGGGCTTGCTCCGTCGACCTCGGTCGAGATGCAGACGTTAACCCGCTTGAATCCATAGTCGGCAAGATCGACTCGGCGCTGCCTCCACGTCTTCTTGGAATCCGGCACGATCGTGTCATCGATGATGGTATCGACGTCACCGTCATCGATGGTCATTGCAAAACGGACCGATCTCCAGCGGTCACCCGAGGCGTGGGAGTCGATCCCGAAATTGGCCCTCATCGCCGCATCCGGGGGGATCACCAGCTCACGACATCCGCCATTCGACGGGACCAGCTTGCGTTGCTTTCCCGCCACCTCTCGGATCTCCAGTTCTTCGGGAAGGGCGAAGGCATAGAGATCCATATCGATGTAGGGCTGCGTGTCGCCGGGCAGAACCTCCATTTCATGAGGCCTCCCCAGGTCGACCAGCTGTGGGCAATGGTCGTAGCGAAGGCGCTCCGCCCGCATCGGTCGGTACGGCGGCACCCATTGCCACACGATTCTGCCGTCGGAAGTGATCTCAAACACCCTGCCACCGTGGCTCGAGCTGACAAAAATGTTGCCGCCCGGAAGCGGCTGAACTGTTCCGCCAATTGACGAGAACAGGTACTCGGGGGCGTACTCCCACACGACTTCCCCCGCCACCGGGTCGATAGCTTGGATCCGACTCTGTCGATAGGCATGGAGATCGTCGAGGCCGTTGTTGAAGACCATGATCAGGCCTGCGCCGACATCCCCGTCCCCAACCATGACGGCCTCGTGCTGACGGTCTAACCCATTGGAAAACTGCCATGCGACCTCACCGGTGTGCTTGTCGATGATGAAGATCGTGTTCAGATTACGGGCGCTGACGAGGATATTCCCGGGCCGGAAGCGCCGATCTCCCATATCGTACCAACGATTCGGCCCGAGCTCTCGAATCGAGTTCGAATGGCTCGGATCGGTGCTGTGCTCGTCCCACCCGGGAAAGCTACCTCGATGACCGTGCATGTGCCAGTCCCACACGACTCGGCCTTTTCGGTCGACCTCATGGAGATAATCGGAGTGCGTGTGGCCGTTGTGACCCAGGATCAGGCAGTTTCCGTTCCGCAGCCTGGTGAGATCGTGGTGCGGGAGGTGGTGCTCGTCGGGAAGCTGGTAAAACCAAGTCAGCCTGCCATCCCAATCGTACTCCTTGATCAAATTGTCGGTGCCAATGACCAACAGATTCCCCATAGCGTCCAGCCGCACCCGACCCGCGGCGCGGACCCTTGGCCACGCGTGGACGACGCGGCCATTCATGTCGATGATCATCGGCAGTCTGCGACCGAAAAAAACCAGATTAAAACCGCTCTCGGCGTCGGTTGGCCGGTACATCCGCACCCAGGTGTTTTGCTCGATCTTCGGAAGATCGAGCTGGAGGTCGTCGAGCTGCGCCGGGTCGTCGATCTCGGAGGGCTCAACGCGCCGCCAACACTCGTTTCTGCGCGTCGTCCACGACGCCAGCGCAACTGCAACCACTGCAAGGGCCGCGGCGGCGAGGACCACCTTTTTCATCGCAGATGATCCAGCCGGCTCGACAGATCATGCACCCAGACTCTCTCAGTTGACATATCCCAAAGCCTTGAGCTGCTGCTCTCGGAGCCTGCGCTCCTGTTCGGTGATTCGTTCCTCAGAGCGCTCGACCTCTGGGTGCTGAGTCAGGGACCTGATCAAAGGATTGCCCCACGCGACCACGCTCAGAGGATCTTCCATCTCACCCTCTGCCTCGGTCGACACGCACAGTGTGATCCGCTTGTAGGTGTAGCGCCCGAGACGAATGTTGCGCCCCCTCCAGGGGCTCTCGCTTTCGGTGTTCAGGGTGACGTCGAGGATGGTCTCGGGCGGCCGTTCTCCGTCGTCGACGGTAATTCGAAACCGGGCCTCGATCCACCTCCCCTGAAGCGCTTCTTCATCGATTCCGAACTCGGTCCACATTCTCGGTTTCGGAGGGATCAACAGCTCGCGGCATTCGTTGTCACTCCGCAGCAGCCGGCGTGAGTGGCCGGCCAAACTGCGGGTCACGAATTCCTCGGTCAGGGCGAACCGGTAGAGATCGATATCCACATAGGGCCGCTTGTCACCTTGCAGCCGAACCTCGATATCCTCCGACGGACCGAGCGCCGCCAGCTGGGGACAGTGATCGTGCGGAATCCTCTCCACTCGCATTGGCATGTACGAAGGGACCCACTCCCAGACAATTCTGCCCGCCGGTGTGATCTCGAAGACCCTCCCACCATGGCTCGAGTTGACGGCGTAGTTTCGGCCGGGCAATTTCTGAACCGTGCCCGCGACCGACGAGAATAGAAATTTCGAACCGTATTCCCATTCCACCGAACCGGTGGTTGGATTGATGGCCTGGACGAGGCTCCGACGGTAGCCGTTGAGATCACGTCGACCGTTGTTGAAGACCAAAATGCGGCCCTCGCCCAAATCGCCTTTGCGGATCATCGTCGCCTCGTGCTGGTAGTCCAGATTTTCGGAGAATTGCCACACGACTTCACCGGTAACCCGGTCGATGATGAAGATCGTGTTGAGGTGGCGCGCACTGACGAGGATATTTCCTGGACGGAAGCGGTCGTCACCTTCATCGAACCAGGTGTTCTCAGGTAGCTCATGGATGGAGTTGAAGTGGGTAGGATCCTTGCGCTCTCGGTCCCACGACGGAAAGTCGTCGATATGATCGAGCGATCGCCACTCCCACACCACCCTGCCCCGACGATTCACCTCGTGGAGGTAGCCTGTATGGGTCGCCTTTTCACGGGCGAGAACCAAGAAGTTGCCGTTTCGGAGCTTGAGCACATCGTGGTGAGGAAAGTCCTCCTCGACTGGCAGCCGATAGAACCATTTCAGTCTGCCGCCCCAGTCATACTCCTTGATGAGGTTGTCGGTGCCGATCACCACCAGGTTTCCCTCACGGTCGATCCGAATGCGTCCGACCGCCCGCACTTCCGGCCACAGGTGGACGATCCGACTGTTCATATCGATGATCATCGGAACCCTTCGCCGGTAGAGCGCTAGGGTGAGACCGCCGGCCGATTTGGCTGGATTGAATTGCCGCACCCAGGAGGTGGTGTCAAGATTCGCCAGATCCAGGTGGAGCTTATCGGGCTCGATTGCAGCCTCGACGGCGTCGAGCTCGGCGGCCCATCGCCGCCGCTCGCGGACTTGCGCCAGCACCAGCAGGCCGATGATCACAACGCCAATTGCGACAAAGATGGTGATCCGGCGCAACACCCTTCGATCTCCCACCGATCTCACGACCTCAACCCGCGTCCGGTGCGGAGATATAGCCCTGGCTTTCGAGATGGAGCAGCACCTCGCGAGTTGCCTCGGATGGCGTCATGCCGGAGGTGTCGATCACAACGTCGGCATTCTCCGGTTCTTCGTAGGGATCGGAGATGCCGGTGAATTCTTTGATGATCCCGGCCCTGGCCTTCGCGTACATACCCTTCCGGTCACGCGCCTCGCAGACCTCGAGCGGAGTGGACACGTGGACGAGGATGAACCCCCCACACGGTCGAATCATCTCACGGACTTCGCGCCGGACCACGTCGTACGGGGCGATTGGCGCGCAGATCGCGACGCCACCGGCGCGGGTGATTTCTGACGCAACAAAGCCGATACGGCGAATGTTGAGGTCGCGATGTTCTTTTGAAAAACCAAGCTCCGAGGACAGATTGACTCGCACGAGGTCTCCATCGAGGAGCGTCACGCCTCGTCCTCCGATCTCGAGCAGCTTGACACGAAGCGCGTTGGCGACAGTTGATTTTCCCGAACCCGAGAGGCCCGTGAAGAACACGGTAAAACCCTGCTCACCCCTCCTCGGATGTCGCGCATGCAGCTCGCACGCCACCGAAGGAAAGGTGTACCAGTCCGGAATCTCTCGGCCGTCGTCGAGGCGTTTTCTCACCTCGTCGGCCGAGATTCGCAGCACCCGGCGGTCCGCCGGAACCTCGTCTTCGTAGACGAAATCCTTGCGGTGCTCGATGTAAACCATCTCGCGGGCGGGAATGAACTCCACACCCAGCTCTTCGGCATGGTCGGAAATGATCTGCGCAGCTTCTTCCTGTCCGTACGCGGGTGCGCCGGCCGGGTCGAGCACCGTGCCCGCGCCGTCGAAATCGACCATGAGATGGGTGCACCCGTAGTTCTTGTGAACGATCGCGTGCAACAAAGCCTCCCGCGCACCACCGTTTCGTAAGCCCAGCGGCAGCAGGTTGAGCCTCGCCACGTCCCTCGCAAAGTGGGGCATTAACGCTTGGTGGCACCGCACCCGTGTGTAGTGGTCGGCATCTCCGGGCTGGCTGAGACCGACGATCGGGTGAATCAGAATGCTGGCGCCGACCGTGCGGGCGGCATCAACCATCATCGCCTGCTGGCCGCGGTGAATGGTACGGTGGGTCTGGAAAGCCATGACCTTGCGCCAGCCGAGACGGGAAAACTTTCGCCGAAGCTCGCGTGGAGTCAGCCGCAGCTCACGATAATCGAAGTGGAACGGCATCTGGAGCCCTTCGACCGGACCGCCGACGGCCCACCGATGTGCACGGTGCAGATGTCGGGCGACATCCGAGCGCCCTCGATCGTCGGCATCGAAGAGTGCCGTCGCCTCGGCCATACGATCGGGCTGCCAGACATCATTGACCGTGAGCGCGGCCAGCATCACGCCCTCACGGTCTCGAAGCGCCAGATTGTCTCCTACGGAGAGGCCCTGCGCCACATCCTCCGGAATACCCAGAGTTACCGGCAGAGGCCACAGGGTGCCGTCCGTCAGGTGCATATCCGAGCACACCGCTTCGTGCTCCGCGGACCCCATAAAACCCCGGAGAGGAGAATACCCTCCGTTGAGCAGCATCTCGAGGTCGCAAAGCTGGTGCTGATCGAGGTCCACCGATGGCCAGTCTCGTGATAATTCGCGAATTTCGGAGACACGCTCTTCGGTGGCGATGTTCTCGACCAGTCGCGAGCCGTGAGGGCTTATGAGATTGTTCAATTCCCAACCGTCCAATCGCGTCCAACTTTGCGGACCAATCGCGGGCGCACGCAGCGCGGGATTGTAACCGCTCGCGTGCGCTCTGTATAGGACCCCGCCATTGTATCCGGAAGATCGTCGGGTCGCGTCTATTGCGGAAACCATTGTGACCACGCAGAACGAGTCGGTGAATTTCCCAGTCCGAGATTCCGAATTCGGAATCCGGATTCTCCTTTCGCCCTCTCCTTCTGATTCCCGGATCCTGAGATGCTCGTGAAGCGTGGTGTTCTCGGTTATCGTGAACTGGAGGATTGGCTCCCGTGAAGGGCAAAGGCTCGCGACGATGGACGAGACGGCTGGTTGTGGCTGG